>JBBSRS010000250.1:0-4464 GCA_038242795.1 Burkholderiales bacterium | reverse complement strand
GCTTTCGGCCCGATCATGTAGCCGAGGCGAACGCCGGCGAGGCCGAACTTGCTCAGGGTGCGCATCAACAGCACATGGCCGTGCTTTGCCATGCGGTCTGCATAGCTTTTGCTGGCAAACGGCTGGTAGGCTTCGTCCATCACCACCAGGCCGCCCTGCGCGCCGACGGCTTCGATGATTTTTTCAACCACCGCGTCGTCCCACAGGTTGGCGGTCGGGTTGTTGGGATAGGCCAGGTAGGTGATCGACGGCTTGTGCTCGGCAATGGCCGCCAGCATCGCCGCTTCGTCGAGTTCAAAGTCGGGCGTCAGGTCGACGCCGATGAACTTCAGGCCCTGCAGCTGCGCGCTCATCGCATACATCACAAAACCGGGCAGCGGCGCCAGCACCGACCCGCCGGACACATCGCAGGCCATTGCCAGCAGCGCGATCAGCTCGTCCGAGCCGTTGCCCAGCATGATGTCGAAGCCATCGGGCATCTGCGCATAGTCCGCCAGCGCATGGCGCAGGTCGTTGACGCGGCCGTCCGGGTAGCGGTTCAGCGCCAGCGCGCCCAGGCGCTGGCCCAGATGCGCCTGCAGGGCCGCAGGCAGGCGGTGCGGATTTTCCATGGCGTCGAGCTTGACCATGCCGGCGGAGTCCTGGATGGCGTAGGCGTGCATCGACTGCACATCCTGGCGGATCAGGTGCTTCAGTGTGGGGTCGAGGGGGGATTCAAGGGCGGTCATTGCTTGGGTTTTCTCATGTCGGGCACGGGAGTCAGGCGCAGTTCGGCGGCGCGGGCATGGGCTTGCAGACCTTCGCCATAGGCCAGTTCGGCGGCAATCGGGCCGAGGACTTGGGCGCCGGCTTCGCTGACCTCGATCAGGCTGGAGCGCTTCTGGAAGTCATACACACCCAGCGGGCTGGAAAAGCGCGCCGTGCCGCTGGTCGGCAGCACGTGGTTTGGGCCGGCGCAATAGTCGCCCAGGCTTTCGCTGGTGTAGGCGCCCAGGAAGATTGCCCCGGCGTGGCGAAGCAGCGGCTCCCAGCGGTGCGGGTCGCGGCTGGAGACTTCCAGGTGCTCGGGCGCGATGCGGTTGCTGATCTCGCAGGCCTCTTCCATGCTGCGCGTCAGGATCAGCGCACCCCGGTCATTGAGCGACTTGGCGATGATGGCGGCGCGCGGCATGGCGGGCAGCAAGCGGTCAATAGCTTCCTGCACCGCGTCGATGTAGGCCGCGTCCGGGCACAGCAGGATGCTTTGTGCCAGCTCGTCGTGCTCGGCCTGGCTGAACAGGTCCATCGCCACCCAGTCGGCGGGCGTCGAGCCGTCGGCCAGCACCAGGATTTCAGACGGCCCCGCAATCATGTCGATGCCGACCGTGCCGAACACGCGCTTTTTGGCGCTGGCGACATAGGCGTTGCCGGGGCCGGTGATCTTGTCCACCTTGGGCACCGTCGCCGTGCCGTAAGCCAGCGCCGCCACGGCTTGCGCCCCGCCGATGGTGAAGGCGCGCGTGACGCCGGCGATGTAAGCGGCGGCCAGCACCAGCGCGTTTTTTTCGCCTTTGGGCGTGGGCACGACCATGATGATTTCACCGACACCGGCCACATGGGCGGGAATCGCGTTCATCAGCACCGACGACGGATACGCCGCCTTGCCGCCCGGCACGTAAATGCCGACGCGGTCCAGTGGCGTGACCTTCTGGCCCAGCAATGTGCCGTCCTCGTCGCGGTAGTGCCAGCTTTCGCCACAGGCTTTTTTTTGCGCTTCGTGGTACGTCCGCACGCGCCGGGCGGCGGCCTGCAGCGCGTCGCGCTGGGCAGCGGGAATCGACTCGAAGGCCGCCTTGAGTTCGGCCTGCGTGAGTTCGAGTTCGGCCATCGCGCCGACGCTCAGGCCGTCAAAGCGTGCGGTGTATTCCAGCACCGCCGCATCGCCGCGCTGTTGCACGTCCAGCAAAATGTCGGCCACGCGCTGCTCGATGGCGGCATCGGTGTCGGCCGACCAGTGCAGCCGGGCCTTGAATTGGGACTCAAAAGTGGCATCAGCGCACGACAGACGAGCGGGACTAGCTACTAAATTCATAGCATTCCTGGTAATGGCAACAAAAACATGTCAGGCGGAAACCGCCCGGGAAAGCGCATCGATCAGCCTGCGAATCGGCGCCTGCTTGAGCTTGAGGGCGGTCTGGTTGACCACCAGGTGCGAGCTGATGTCCATGATGCGTTCGACTTCCATCAAATGGTTGGCCTTGAGCGTGTTGCCGGTGGACACCAGGTCGACGATGGCGTCAGCCAGGCCGGTCAGGGGCGCCAGCTCCATGCTGCCGTAGAGCTTGATCAGGTCAACGTGAACGCCCTTGCTGGCAAAAAAGTTGCGCGAAATTTCCACGTACTTGGTGGCCACTTTCAGACGCGAGCCTTGTTTGACCGCGGCGGCGTAGTCGAAACCCTGCCGCACCGCCACGCTGATGCGGCATTTGGCGATCTGCAGGTCCAGCGGCTGGTAGAGGCCCTGGCTGCCCGATTCAAGCAGCGTGTCCTTGCCGACCACGCCGAGGTCGGCGCCGCCGTACTGCACATAGGTGGGCACGTCGGTGGCGCGCACCAGCACCACGCGCAGGTCGGGCTGGTTGGTGTCGAGGATCAGCTTGCGGGACTTTTCCGGGTCGTCAAGCACCTCGATGCCGGCGCTTTTCAGCAGGGGCAGGATGTCGTCAAAAATGCGGCCTTTGGAAAGCGCGAGCGTGATCATGCTGTCATCCGTTCAATGTCGGCGCCAATGCCGCGCAGCTTGGCTTCCATGTGGTCGTAGCCCCGGTCGAGGTGGTAGATGCGCTCCACCAAGGTTTCCCCTTCAGCGACCAGGCCGGCAATCACCAGGCTGGCGGAAGCGCGCAGGTCGGTGGCCATGACGGTGGCGCCCGAGAGCTTTTCAGCGCCCTCAACGACGCAGACCTTGCCTTCGATCTGGATCTTTGCGCCCAGCCGCACCATTTCATTGACGTGCATGAAGCGGTTTTCAAAAATCGTCTCGGTCACCGTGCTGGTGCCCTGCGCGATGGCGTTGAGCGCCATGAACTGCGCCTGCATGTCGGTCGGGAAACCGGGGTATTCGGTGGTGCGAAACGACTGCGCCTTCATGCGGCCGCTGGCCTGGATGCGGATGAAGCCTTGGCCCGCCGTGATGGTCGCGCCGGCTTCGCGCAGTTTTTCAATCACCGCTTCGAGGTGGTCGGCGCGGCCATGCCGCAAAACCACGTCGCCGCCGGCCGCCGCCACGGCGCATAAAAAGGTGCCGGTTTCGATGCGGTCGGCCACCACCTGGTGCGTGCAGCCGTGCAGCCGCTCGACGCCCTGGATGCGGATGCGGCGCGTGCCATGGCCTTCGATGTTCGCGCCCATCTTGATCAGCATTTCGGCCAGGTCGCCGATTTCGGGCTCCTGCGCGGCGTTTTCAAGAATGGTCTCGCCCTCGGCCAGCGTGGCGGCCATCAGGAAATTCTCGGTCCCGGTGACGGTCACCATGTCGGTCGTGAGGCTGGCGCCCTTCAGGCGCTTCTGGCCCTTGGGCAATTTGGCCAGCATGTAGCCATGCTCGACGATGATCTCGGCCCCCATGGACTGCAGGCCCTTGATGTGCTGGTCCACCGGCCGCGAACCGATGGCGCAGCCGCCGGGCAGCGACACCGTCGCCTCGCCAAAACGCGCCAGCAACGGACCCAGCGCCAGCACCGACGCGCGCATGGTCTTGACCAGCTCGTACGGCGCTTCGGGCGAACTGAGCGGACCGGCATTGAGCGTGACGGTGCCGGGAACGCTGGCGCTGCGCTCCACCTCGACGCCCATGTTGCGGATCAGCTTGAGCATGGTGGTCACGTCCTGCAGGCCCGGAACGTTTTGCAGCGTGACCGTGTCAGCGGTCAGCAGGGCCGCGCACAGTTCGGGCAATGCCGCGTTTTTGGCGCCCGAAATGTCGATCGTGCCGGCCAGGGACTTGCCGCCCTTGATGCGTAGTTTGTCCATGTGTTTATTTGGCCTTGAGTGCTGTCCACTCGACGGGCGTGTAGGTCTTCATCGACAGGGCATGCACTTCGCCGGTCTGAATCCGGTTGCCCACCGTCGCATAGGCGCGGTGGTGGCGCGCAATCCGCGACAGCCCCTGAAAATCGCCGGACACGATGGTGGCGTACCAATGGCTGCCGTCACCGGACACTTCGAGGTGCTCGCACGGCAGGCCGGCGGCAATGATGGCTTGGAGTTCTTCGCTGGTCATAAAGGTTTTCTAAAAAAATTCACAGTGCCTTGGAGGGCGTAAAAAATGGTTGAGCACACGAAAGCGCAGGAGGTGCCCCTTCTGCAACCCAGCAGGGGCCACGGAACCGGCTTTGCCGGGCCGTAGGCGCAGCGGCCCCTCGGGGGGCAGGAAGCCACACGCAGTGGGCGACCGTGGGGGCAACATTGCTGCGAAGCGACAAG
>JBBSRS010000249.1:0-4466 GCA_038242795.1 Burkholderiales bacterium | reverse complement strand
CATCATCGGGCGGCGCAACGGCGCAACGGCCGTCATCAAAGTGGGTTAACGCCGCATGAAACATCCAAACTTCAAACCACACCAGTTAGCTATATTTTCAATAGCTGGAAGCGCCCTGCTGGCTTGCGGAACCGGCCTATTTTCTTCAAATTTGCAGGCGCAGCCGCAAGTCGCCGCGCCGGCCAGCGAAGGCCGGCGCGGCGAAGCCATCACGCTGAACTTCGTCAATGCCAACATCGACGCGGTGGCCCGGACCATGGCCACGCTGACGGGCCGCAACGTGGTGGTCGACCCGCGCGTCAAGGGCACGATCACGCTGACGACCGAACGCCCGGTCAGCCCGGCCGTCGCCTACAGCCAGTTCCTGGCCATCCTGCGCCTGCAGGGCTTCACCGTGGTCAATGCCGCCGGCCTGGACAAGATCGTTCCCGAGGCCGATGCCAAGCTGCAGGGCGGCGCGGTGTCGACCAACGTGCCGGTCGGCGGTGGCCAGATCGCCACGACCATTTTCAAGCTCAGCTTTGAGAATGCCAACAACCTGCTGCCCATCCTGCGGCCGCTGATCAGCCCGAACAACACCATCAACGTCAACCCCGGCAACAACTCGCTGGTGATCACCGACTATGCCGACAACCTGAACCGCCTGGGCCGTATCATTGCCGCGCTGGACGTGGCCAACGCCACCAACGTCGAACTGCTGCCGGTGCGCTATGCGTCGGTGACCGACCTGGCGCCCCTGATCACGCGGCTGCTCGACAACAGCGCTGGCGGCGGCGTGGTGACGGCCGAGGCCAGCTACAAAACCACCGTGCTCGCCGAGCCGCGCAGCAATTCGCTGATTGTCCGTGCGGCCAACGGCGCCCGCCTGGAACTGGTCAAGTCGCTGCTCAGAACCCTGGACACGCCCAGCATGAACGGCCCGAACGGCGACGCGGGCAACATCTACGTGGTCTACCTCAAGAATGCCGACGCCACCAACCTGGCCACGGTGCTGCGCGCCTCGATGAGTGGAACCGGCGGCGGCGGCGGTGGTTTGGCCAGCCCCGCATCGCCGCTGATGGGCAATGCGCCGGCCATGAACACCGGGGGTCAGGCGGGCGGGACCAGCAGCATGGGCCAGGCCAGCAACGCGGCGCTCGCCCCCATCACGCCAAGCGCGGGCCCCTCGACCGGCGGGCAGATCCAGGCCGACCCGGCGACCAATTCACTCATCATCACCGCCTCCGAGCCGCAATACCGGCAACTGCGCGCGGTGATTGAAAAGCTCGATGCCCGGCGGGCACAGGTTTATGTGGAAAGTTTGATTGCCGAAGTCAACATGGACAAGGCGGCCGAGTTCGGCATCCAGTGGCAAGGGCCCATCGGCGGCAAGGGCGACAGCCTGATCGGCCTGTTGGGCACCAACTTTGGCGCGGGTGGCAAAAACATCATCAACCTGGCGACGCAGGGCGGCGTTGGAGGCAGCACCGTGGCCCCCAGCACAGGCCTCAACCTGGGCGTGGCGGCGCGCAGCAACGGCGTGTACTTCCTCGGCTTCCTGGCCAACTTCCTGCAGAGCTCGGGCGCCGGCAACATCCTGTCAACGCCCAACCTCATCACCCTGGACAATGAAGAGGCCAAGATCATCATTGGCCAGAACGTGCCGTTTGTCACCGGCCAGTTCACCAACACCGGCAGCGGCGGCAGCAACGGCAGCGTCAACCCCTTCCAGACCATCGAGCGCAAGGACGTCGGCCTGACTTTGCGGGTCAAGCCGCAGATCAGCGAGAACGGCACGGTCAAGATGGCGATCTTCCAGGAAGTTTCCAGCGTGCAGCCAGGTTCGGTCAATTCGGCCACCGGCCTGATCACCAACAAGCGCTCGATCGAGTCGAATGTGCTGGTCGAGGACGGCTCGATCATCGTGCTTGGCGGCCTGCTGCAGGACGAGTACTCCGGCAACCAGGACAAGGTGCCCGGTCTGGGCGACGTGCCGGTGTTCGGCAACCTGTTCAAGTCGGAAAGCCGCAGCCGCAAGAAAACCAACCTGATGGTCTTTTTGCGGCCGGTGGTGGTGCGCGACGGCGCTTCGACCAACGCCCTGTCGATGGACCGGTATGACATGATGCGCACCACCCAGCAGCAGACACAGCCGGTCAACAGCAGCCTGGTGCCGGTCAATGAGTCGCCGGTGCTGCCGCCCATCACGCCCATGCCCGGTGTGGCGCCGGCCAGGCCTGTGGCGGCACCGCTGTTCCAGACGGCGCCGCTGCCCATCACGAACGACCGATGAGCATGGAACATCCCGCCCGCTACCCTTTGCCTTATGCGTTCGCGCGCAGCCAGCAACTGCTGCTGGAGGACTTTGGCGGCGACCTGACGCTGTGGCTGCACAGCCTGGGCACGCCCCAGACGGCAGGCGCCATCAGCGAGGTGATGCGCAAGTTCGAGGTCCAGCACATCAGCATCGAGGCGCCCGAGCTGCTCCAGCAACGCATCAGCGCCGCCTATTCCCAGAGCGAATCGAGCGCCGCCACGGTCATCAGCGAGGTTGAAAGCGATGTCGACCTGTCGCGCATGATGCAGGCGCTGCCGGCCATCGAGGACTTGCTGGAAACCTCCGACGACGCGCCCATCATCCGCATGCTCAACGCGCTGCTGACGCAGGCCGTGCGCGACGGCGCCAGCGACATCCACATCGAGCCCTACGAGCGCCATTCCGCCGTGCGCTTTCGCGTGGACGGCTCGCTGCGCAACGTGGTGCAGCCGAACCGGGCGCTGCATGCGGCGCTGATTTCGCGCCTGAAGATCATGGCCGAACTCGACATTGCCGAAAAACGCCTGCCGCAGGACGGCCGCATCTCGCTGCGCATCGGCACCCGCGCTGTGGACGTGCGGGTCAGCACGCTGCCCAGCGCGCATGGCGAGCGCGCCGTGCTGCGGCTGCTCGACAAGAGCGGCGACCGGCTCAATCTGGAAGCCGTCGGCATGCAGGGCGATGTGCTGTCGCGTTTCGAACATCTGGTGGCGCAGCCGCACGGCATCATTCTGGTGACCGGCCCGACGGGCTCGGGCAAGACCACCACGCTGTACGCCGCCATGGAGCGGCTCGACACGCGGCGCCAGAACATCATGACGGTCGAGGACCCGATCGAGTACGAACTGGCCGGCGTCGGCCAGACCCAGGTCAACGCCAAAATAGACCTGGACTTTGCCAAGGCCCTGCGCGCCATCCTGCGCCAGGACCCCGACGTCATCATGATCGGCGAGATCCGCGACTTCGAGACCGCGCAGATCGCCATTCAGGCCTCGCTCACCGGCCACCTGGTGCTGGCCACGCTGCACACCAACGACGCCGCCAGCGCCGTCACGCGGCTGACCGACATGGGCATCGAGCCGTTTTTGCTCAGTTCGTCGCTGCTTGGCGTGCTGGCGCAGCGGCTGGTGCGCAAGGTCTGCGTCCACTGCCAGGGCGCCGGCTGCGCCACCTGTGGCCAGACCGGTTATCAGGGACGCACCGGCGTGTTCGAGCTGCTGGCGACCAACGACGCCATCCGGGCGCAGATCCACCACCAGGCAGCGGAAGCCGACCTGCGCGAAGCCGGGCTCAAAAACGGCATGATGCTGATGCGCGACGACGGCGAGCGGCTGGTGCAGGCCGGCATCACCACGCGCGAAGAGTTGATGCGCGTGACACGGGACTGACCGTTCATGCCCGCCTATTCATTCGAAGCCCTGACCGCCGAGGGTGCCACCCGCAAGGGCATCATCGAGGCCGACACCGCGCGGTCGGCGCGCAGCATGCTCCGGGCGCAGGCGCTGGTGCCGCTGGCGGTGCAGGCGGTCGGCGCGGCGGGCCAGGGTGTGCAGCCGGCCGGCGGTTCGGGCTGGAACACCACGCTGTGGCGCAAACGCGTCTTCAATGCCACGGCGCTGGCCATCTGGACGCGCCAGATCGCCGGGCTGGTCACCTCGGGCCTGCCGCTGGAGCGGGCGTTGACGGCGCTGGCCGACGAATCCGAAAACATTCCGCAGCGCCACCTGGTGGCCAACCTGCGCGCCGAGGTCAATGGCGGCACCCCTTTTGCCACCGCGCTGGCGCAGCACCCGCGCGAGTTTTCGGCGACGTATTGCGCGGTCGTCGGCGCCGGCGAGCACAGCGGCAACCTCGGCCGGGTGCTGGAGCGGCTGGCCGACGACCTGGAGCAGAGCCAGGAGCTCAAGGCCAAGCTGGTGGGCGCGGCGCTGTACCCGGCCATCGTCACCCTGGTGGCGATTGCCATCGTCACCTTTTTGCTGGGCTACGTGGTGCCGCAGGTGGCGCAGGTATTTGCCGGCAGCAAGCGGGCCTTGCCGGTGCTGACCGTCATCATGCTCGGCCTGGCCGGCTTCGTGCGCAACCAGGGCGGGCTGGTGCTCCTGGCGCTGGCCGTGATGGCGGGCGGCTTCCGGCTGGCCTGGAGCCGCGCGGCCTTTCGTGAAAGGTT
>JBBSRS010000248.1:0-4487 GCA_038242795.1 Burkholderiales bacterium | reverse complement strand
GGTATGGCACAGCAGGGCGGCGCCATATGTCAGAGCAATCAGGCCGAACGCAATGAATTCGTCAGACCGCAAGGCTTCCTGGTGACGCATGCGCAAATAGATGATGGCGCGGCCCACCAGCGTTCCCAGCAGGTAGCCCAGCCCCAGGCCGCCTGCTATCGACCACAGCACGTCCACCGTCCACCAGCGCCAGCCGGCTTCTCCCAGTTCATGCACGCCAAGCAGGCCCAGGCCCAGCATGACAAAGGGAAATGCAGTGCCGTCGTTCAGCCCGCCTTCTCCGGTCAGGCCGAAGCGCAGGCGGTCGCGGTCACCGGGGTTTGACACCTGGACGTCGGAAGCCAGCACCGGATCGGTCGGCGCCAGGATGGCGCCCAGCAGCACCGCAGCGCCCAGGGACAGGCCAAGTCCATACACCCCCAGTGCCGTCACCGCCACCACGGTCACGATCATGGAAACCGTGGCCAGTTGCACCGGAATTCGCCAGCGCCGGTCGCGCAGGGGCAGTTCAAGCTTCATGCCGGCGGTGAACAATGAGATGAGCACGGCGATTTCGGTCAAGCGCTCCAGCAACACCTTGTTTTCAAGCGCATCAAGCCGGAGCAATCCCAAACCCAACGGACCGACCGCCACGCCGACGCCCAGGTAAAGCATGGCCGCGTTCAATGGCAGGCGCGAGACATAGGAGCTGCCCATGGTCATGACAATCAGCAGCAGGCCGATGATCAGGGCCCCCAGCGCAAAAGCGTCCATTTCAACCATGAAGGAACAAAGGCAAGCCGACTGGCCGCACTGAAGAAAATAAAATCATCTTTCAAGCTTAAAGCACGCGGCCCCTGCGTGCACCGCTACGATGTGCGCTGCACCTGGCGATCTTGCTACGATATCCCAAACGGATTTCCATGAAATAAAGATCGCCCGGGCAGTCCAATCAAGGGTGTTTTGCTATAAAAAATATAGCTTTTACAGAACTTTGAGGCAGTGTTTCACCAGTCCACCAGACTCAGGCCCACGCTCAGCACATTGCGCCGTTTGTTGTAGTCCAGCAGGCTGTCGCCGTAACCGCTGAACAGCTGCACGTGGTAGCGCAGACCCGTGTAGTTAGGCGATGAAGTAGGGGCCATCAACCAGTCCACCCGGGTTGACCCACGCGCTTTGCTGCGCAGCGAATGGCGCAGCGTGACCCCCACCGTGTGGGCCTTGTTGATCTGCCAGTTGCCCGTGAGTTCGGCGCGGCCGATGTAATTTTCAATGCCCGGGTTGTCGTCGTCGCCCGACGATTCGCGCATCCGGTCCCAGATGCGGGCTTGCAGGCGCAGGCTGGAGTCGGGGCCGAGTTCCTTTTCCGCCGCGCCCATCAGGTAGGTCCGGTTCCAGCTGCGTGACAGCAGATCGGACTGGCCGTTGGACTGGTGCACCAGCCCCAAACCCGAGAGCCGGTAATTCCAGCCACCGGGCAGCGCAATCTGGTGCGGATAAATATAGACCAGTTCAGGCTCATGGTCGGTCGTGCGGAAAGGCCGCGAAATATCACCGCTGAACAGCTGCCAGTAACTTTGCTGGGTGTAGCCAAACCAGAGCGAATCCTGGTCATCGGCGTCCGCCTCGCCGCTTTTGAACAATCCCTTGGCCACCTTGGTGCGCACCGACAGCTGAATCTTGGTTTCGCCATGCTTGTAGTCGGGTGGCGTTCCTGCACCGATCACCGGCGGGGGGCTGACGCCGCCGGACATGACCGCCGCGACCGAGATCGGCCGGTAGCCACGAATCGCAAAGGTGTCGCAATCGGTGCCGCGCTGCAGTTCCCAAAACCGGGACAGCTCGGAATACTGGGTGTTGCGGCAGCCGATGGGCTTGCCATCAGGCGCTTCGGTATTGAGCGACGGCAGCAGCAGGATTTCGGTTTCCGGCTTGCCGGTGGCCAGGTTGGCCGGTGCAGTGGTCAGCGCGGCAGGCGGCGTGTTGGCCGGCAACTGCGAATCCGCCCACTGCTGGTAACAGGCCAGCTGGGCGCCGGTGTCGTTCTTGATGGCCTGGCAAACCTGCCAGCCCAGGCTGGACGGTCGGTTGGCCGGCATGTTGACGGCCGGTGGTGCGGTTTGCGCTTGCGCCAGGCTGCCTGCCAGCAGGCCGGAAACAAGCACGAACCGGCTCAGGGGGAAAAGTGGGAAGGTCATGGCGTTTGGTGTGCAGGCATTTGGGTAAAACCTGCGGTTCATGTTCAGGTTCAGAAAGAGGGGAGTCGTGTCAGTGTGAAAGCAACGTCGGCCGCATCGGGGGCGGCGCTGGCGCTGGTGTCTTTCCAGCGGCCCTGGTAAACCCGGCCGCACGAGCCCGGTTGCATTTCACCGTTCCAGGTGCCGGTGATGCTGATCCGGTCGGACGACTCGTCGAGCAGCAGCATGCCTTCGTCCAGGTCGCCGGCCAGCGCGGCTTCGGCGGCATGCCCGGCCATGGCGGGTGTGCCGGCCATTTGTCCCAGGTCGCGATTCACCGTGCCAGCCAGGCTTTCCGAGAATTCGGCATGGCGCTGCAGCCGCATCGTGGCGCGCTCGGGCAATCCGGCGGGGGGATGGTCGAATCGAACAGCCCAGTTGCCGTACAACTGTTGTGCCTTCATGCTGACCGCTGGCGGACAGGTCGTTTCAGGCTTGTTTTGGGCATTGGCGCATGCGGAGAGGGCATTGACAGCTATTAAAAAAGTAGCAAATTGAAAGAGTTTGAAATGCATGAATGGATGGATGCCTAGGTCGGTTTTGCCATGACAGGCAGTCGTAAAAGACGCCGTTGGGCAGCAGGGCTGCAAATCACGGGCGGGTCATGTTAGCCGAAAGCGCATTTCCGGGTTGTCAATCTGGCTGAATGCGTGCGGCCGCGACAGGTGCCAATCCGGTGGCGTTGGGCATCCAAGACGGTTTTAAAAACTGCCATGTCCCGCTGCGTTTTCTTGTTGTTACCGCTTAGCGGCCGTCATAAGCCGCCTTGGCGGCCGCCGCTGCGGCCAAGCCATCGGCGGCTTTCTTGGCGAACTCGGCGCGCAGCGCCTTGATCTTTTCGCGCGGGTCTTCCTTGATCGTTGCCTTGTCCAGCGCCATTTCGGCAATGAAGCGGCTGGGCACACCGGCAATCGTGTCACGGTTTTTCTTGCGCCGACGCAGCCAGTTCACCGCCAGCGTGCGCTGGGCGCGGGTGATGCCGACATACATCAGCCGGCGTTCTTCCTGCAGGCGCAGCGCGATGCTGTCGGTGTTGACGCCGTCGTCGTCGTCCAGTTTGAAGGGCAGCAGGCCTTCGTTGACGCCGGCCAGCACCACATGCGGCCACTCCAGCCCCTTGGACGCATGCAGCGTCGACAGCGTGACGACGTTCTGGTCGCCTTCGCGCTCGCTGATGGTCGACAGCAGGGCAATTGTCTGCACCACCTCCAGCATGGTCTTGGTGGGTTTTTCGACCGTCGCACCGGAGGCATCGTCAATCTGCCCGCCGCAGCGCTGCGCCATCCAGTCGCAAAAATCCATCACATTGCTCCAGCGCGCCGCCGCCACCTTTTCACTGTCCTCGCCGTCGTAAAGGTGCTTTTCGTAGTCGATTTCTTTGAGCCAGTCGGTCAGAAAAACCCGTGCATCTTCCGCGCCCACGGTGCGTTTGGCGCGGTATTCAAGGTCGTTGAGGTAGCGGCCGAATTCCTGCAGAGAACCGACCGCCTTCGTTGGCAGCACCGAGTCGAGCGAATGGCTGAACAGCGACTCGAACAGGCTGAGCTTGTAGGTGTCGCCAAAGGTGGCCAGCGCACCGAGCGTGGTGTGGCCGATGCCGCGCTTGGGCGTCTTGATGGCGCGGATGAACGCCGCGTTGTTGTCGTTGTTGACCATCAGCACCATCCAGCTGCACAGGTCCTTGATTTCGGCGCGGTCAAAAAAGCTTTGCCCGCCCGACACCTTGTACGGAATGTTCGCCTTGCGAAAGGCTTTCTCGAACGGCTTGGCCATGTGGTTCGCCCGGTACAGCACACAAAAGTCTTTCCATTCCCGGTACTGCTGGCCTTCGGTCTGCAGGCTGCCTTCGGCGCGCAGGCTCTGGATGCGCGCCACCACGCGCTCGGCCTCGTGCTCTTCGCTGTCGCAATCGACCACCCGCACCGGCTCGCCTTCGCCGAGTTCGCTGAACAGCGTCTTGGGGAACAGCTTCGGGTTCGGGCCGATGACGTTGTTGGCGGCGCGCAAGATGGCGCTGGTCGAGCGGTAGTTTTGCTCCAGCTTGACGACTTTCAGCGTCGGAAAGTCCTGCGGCAGTTTTTTCAGGTTGTCCAGCGTCGCGCCGCGCCAGCCGTAGATGGACTGGTCGTCGTCGCCGACTGCCGTGAAGCGGCCGCGCGCGCCGACCAGCAGTTTCAGCACTTCGTATTGCGTGGCGTTGGTGTCCTGGTATTCATCGACCAGCACATGGCCGCGCGCCGCCTGCCACTTGCTCCGCACGTCTTCGTGCTC
>JBBSRS010000247.1:0-4497 GCA_038242795.1 Burkholderiales bacterium | reverse complement strand
CAGGGGCATCTCGCTTTTCATCGTTCCCAAGAAACTGGTCGACACCGATGGCGAGTTGACCGGCGTGCGCAACGACGTGGCGCTGGCCGGGCTGAACCACAAGCTGGGCTGGCGCGGCACGACCAACACATTGCTTAACTTTGGCGAAGGCAGGTACCCGGTCAATGGCCAGGCCGGTGCGGTCGGCTACCTGGTCGGCAAGCCGCATGAAGGGCTGCGCTGCATGTTTCACATGATGAACGAGGCGCGTATCGCCATCGGCATGGCGGCCACCATGCTGGGCATGGCCGGTTACCACGCGTCGCTCGACTACGCCCGGAACCGGCCGCAGGGCCGGCCCATGACGGGCGCCGGCAAGGATGCGTCGGCGCCGCAGAGCCGCATCATCGAGCATGCCGATGTCAAGCGCATGCTGCTGGCACAAAAGTCGTATTGCGAGGGCGCGCTGGCGCTGGAGTTGTACTGCGCCCAATTGGTCGATCAGCAGCGCACCGGTGCGCCCCAGGCGGCCGACGATGCGCGGCTGCTGCTCGAAGTGCTGACGCCCATCGCCAAGAGCTGGCCCAGCGAATGGTGCCTCGAAGCCAACTCGCTGGCCATCCAGGTGCTCGGCGGCTATGGCTACACACGCGATTTTCCGGTCGAACAGTACTGGCGCGACAATCGGCTGAACATGATCCACGAAGGCACGCACGGCATCCAGGCCATGGATTTGCTGGGCCGCAAAGTGCTGATGGAAGGCGGCAAAGGGCTTGATTTGCTGGCCGCCCGCATCACGGCCACCGCAGCGCGTGCCAGCCACTGGCCCGAACTCGTCACCCATGCCGATGCGCTGGCCGATGCGTTGCAGCAAGTCCGCGAAGCCACCCGCGCGGCCTGGGCCACTGGTGAGCCTGGCGAGGCACTGGCCAATGCCGTGCCCTACATGCAGGCTTTCGGCCATACCGTGCTGGCCTGGGTATGGCTGGAGGTGGCGCTGGCCGTGCAAGCGTCGGACGCTACACAATCAGTAGCTGACAATGTAGGCAGAATGGGCGCAATGCACTACTTTTACAATTATGAGCTGCCAAAAACAGCCGCCTGGCTTCAGGTGGTCCGCAACCGCGACAGAACCTGCGCCGACTTTCCTGAAGAATCCTTCTGATGAGCTACTTCAAAAAATCTGCTGGAACCGAGGTCAATAAACCCCTGGCACGCCTGGGTGCGCTGACCTGGACATTGATTTATGGCGGCCTGTTGGTCATGGTCTGGGGTTTTTGGGTCGAGCCCGGCGACGAGGACGCCGGCTGGCTGATGATGGTCGGCGGCGGTCTGGCGGCTGCCATCGGCTTTTTCCTGATCTATTTCCGTTCCAGGATAAAAAACTGATGCCATTGACACTGCCATTCGATGTGTATTGCCTTTCCACGTGGTGCAGACACACCGCTTGCGGCTTGGCGTTTGATCCCATCTGGACATGCGAGCGCAATAGAAGCTGTTCCTGATCCCGTCCAGTCAAAAAATTCAACAAACCCATCAAGGAGATTGACCCATGGCCCGAACCATCCAGCAACTTTTCGACCTCACCGGTAAAACTGCCCTCGTCACCGGGGGCTCGCGCGGCCTGGGCCTGCAACTGGCGCAGGCGCTCGGCGAAGCGGGCGCGCGGGTCATGCTCAGTTCGCGCAAGGCCGAAGACCTGGAGGAATCTGCTGGCGTGCTGAAAGCCGCCGGCATCGACGTCGACTGGATTGCCGCCGACGCTTCAAAAGAAGCCGACATCCGCGCGCTGGCCGATGAAACCATCAAGCGCTTCGGCCGTGTGGACATTCTGGTCAACAACGCCGGCGCCGCCTGGGGCGCTCCGGCCGAAGACCATCCGGTCGACGCCTGGGACAAGGTGATGAACCTGAACGTGCGCGGCTACTTCATCTTGTCGCAGCACATCGCCAAGCACAGCATGATTCCGCGCAAGTCGGGCCGCATCATCAATGTGGCGTCGATTGCCGGCTTGGGCGGCAACCCGCGTGGCATGACCACCATCGCGTACAACACCTCCAAGGGGGCCGTCATCAATTTCACCCGCGCACTGGCCTGTGAATGGGGCGTGAACCAGATCACCGTCAACGCCATCTGCCCCGGATTTTTCCCCAGCCGCATGACGGTCGGCACGCTCAAGGCGATGGGCGAGGAAAAGCTGGCCGCCCACGCGCCGCTGGGCCGGCTGGGCGACGACGAAGACCTGAAGGGCCTGTGCGTGCTGTATGCGTCCGATGCCGGCAAGCACATCACCGGCCAGTGGCTGGCGGTCGATGGCGGCGTGTCGGTGATCACCGGGGGCTAACAATGGCCCCCACGCTCGTCGCTTCGCGTACTGCGCTGCCCCCCGAGGGGGCTGCTGCGCCTGCAGCCCGGCAAAGCCGGTTCTTCGGCCCTGGCTGGCCTGGAACTGGCGCGCACACGTTATCGGACAGGCCATGAACTTCGGTGCAGAAATTCCTTTTGTCACGCTGCTGGGCTTCACGCTTGAACTGTTCGAGGGTGGGGAGTCTGTTCTTGGTTACACGCCCCGGCCCGAGCATTTGAATTCTTTTGCCGTCACCCACGGCGGCGCTTGCATGACGCTGCTGGACGTGGCCATGGCGGTGGCGGCGCGCAGCGTGCAAAAAGACATGGGCGTGGTCACCATCGAGATGAAAACCAGCTTCATGCGTCCCGCGCCGGGCGACGGCAGCCAGCTCATCGCGAAAGGCCGGCTGATGCACCGAACCGCCTCGCTGGCTTTTACCGAAGCCACGATTTACGATGCCCAAGGCCAGGCCTGCGCCCATTCGACCGGCACCTTCAAATACGTCAGGCGGCAGGCCGTTGCTGCGGGGAATGCGCAATCCCCCGATTCGCCCGCTGGTTCGATTTCAACCGACTGAAATTCCACTTTATGTGTCAAATCATGCTTTTGCGCATACCCTGCGTGTGTTTATAGCTATTTATTAAATAGCACAACTGTTTATCAAGGAGATCCCATGCCCGCCAATCAACAATTTCTGCTCGACAACCGGCCCACCGGAGAGGCCAGCGCCAGCAACTTCAAGCTGGCCAGCACCGAAACCCCTGCCTTGCAGGACGGCCAGGTGCTGGTGCGCCACCATTTCCTGAGCCTGGACCCCTACATGCGCGGCCGCATGAACGATTCCAAGAGCTACACCGCCCCACAGCCGCTGGGCGAAGTGATGGGCGGCGGCACCGTCGGCGAAGTGGTCGAAAGCCGTTCGCCCAAGTTCCAGGCAGGCGACAAGGTGGTCGGCATGGGCGGCTGGCAGCAGTACAGCGTGGTCAACGCCGACGAGCCCGGCGCCTTGCGCAAGGTTGACACCGCGCATGTGCCGCTGTCCTATTATTTGGGTGCGGTCGGCATGCCCGGCGTCACCGCCTGGTATGGGCTGGTCAAGGTGATCGCACCCAAGGCCGGTGAAACCATGGTGGTCAGCGCCGGCACAGGTGCGGTCGGCAGCGCCTTCGCGGCCCTGTCCAAGGCACGTGGCTGCCGCACCGTCGGCATTGCCGGCGGCCCGGACAAATGCCGTTATGCCGTCGAGGAACTCGGCTTTGACGCCTGCATCGACTACAAGCTGCACCAGGATGCGGCATCGCTGTCCAGGGCGTTGAAAGAAGCGTGCCCCGACGGCATCGACGGCTACTTTGAAAACGTCGGCGGCATGGTGCTCGATGCGGTGCTGCTGCGGATGAACGCCTTTGGCCGCATTGCCGTGTGCGGCATGATCGCCGGCTATGACGGCAAGCCGCTGCCGCTGACCTACCCCGCGCTGATCCTGACGAACCGCCTCAAGGTTCAGGGCTTCATCGTCAGCGAGCACATGGACATCTGGCCCGAAGCGCTGAAGGAACTCGCCACGCTGGTCGCCACCGGCAAGCTGCATCCCCGCGAGTCGATTGCCGAAGGGCTGGAGGCCGCGCCTGAAGCCTTCCTGGGCCTGCTCAAGGGGAAAAACTTCGGCAAGCAACTGGTCAAGCTGATCTAGTTTTCCGGGTCATCTGGAGACCGCCACGGACCCGATCCATGAAGTCTCTGACCAGCCCGGGCCGCTGGTCAATTCCAAGCGGTTCGATGGCAACCAGACCTGGCGCGATGTGCTGCAATCCAATGCCCCAGAGCTCGACACGGCCGTACAGTGCAGCAGGAGCGTTCAGCCAGGCACTGCCCCGATGCAGGCGCAGGCAAGGCTGACCCATGTGCCTGCATGGGCATGGCGCCAAAGCAGGGCGGCCAGGTCATGCGCACCAATACTTTGGGCACATTGCCTTTGCGTTCCAATTTCAGGGCGCTCACCCGCCGGGCCTTGTCCTGACAAACTTGAGCCGTTTAACCATCCCAATTTTTCAGGAGTTCTGCATGACCACGCCGCCCACCTTGATTCTTCATCACTACCCGTCTTCGCCCTTTTCGGAAAAAGTCCGGCTGATGCTGGGCTACAAGAACATTCCCTGGAAATCGGTGGT
>JBBSRS010000246.1:0-4523 GCA_038242795.1 Burkholderiales bacterium | reverse complement strand
TGCCGGCGCTGGAGCGGCTGCTGAACGCCAGCTTTTTGCCCAAGGATATTTATCTGATCAGCCGCATGCCCAGCGAGCCTCAGTACAGCGACATCATGCCCATCGTCGTGATCTCGTTGATCCTGGCTTTTCTGGCCACCATTTACCCGAGCTGGCGCGCCAGCCGCGTGAACCCGGCGGAGGCGCTTCGCTATGAGTGATCGTGCCCCCACGCTCCCCACTTCGTGTGGTTCGCTGCCCCCCGAGGGGGCGCTGCGCCTGCAGTCCGGCAAAGCCGGCCCTGCGGCCCTGGCTGGCGAGAAACCGCTGCCCTTGCCATGCTTTGCTCCCACGCTCCCCGAGGGGGCCGCCCCGCCTGCAGTCCGGCAAAGCCGGTCCTGCGGCCGGAACCTGGATGGGCGGGGACGGAAATCTGCTCCTCTGGAAGCGGTGGGGATTTCTGTGTTGCCTGCGAACTGGGAAAGCCAGATTCGTGGCCGAAACTTGAACGAGCGGGGCAGGCATGTGCCTTGCCTGAAGTTATGAAAGATGCTCTTCCTATGCTGGCTGGTTCAAACAGTTCGATGGTTGCTGAGGGCGCTCCTTCGCAAGGACGCGGGCCTGACTCCGACTTACTCCCTCTCCCTCCGGGAGAGGGCAGGGGTGAGGGTTCCCCCGCATCCACCTCCGCGCCCCAGCTGCAAGGCGAAGTGGTGCTGCGCGCCACTGGCCTGACCAAGCGCTTCACCGAAGGCCGGTTGGACGTGACGGTGCTGCAGGGCGTGGACCTGCAGGTGCATCGCGGCGAGACGCTGGCGATTGTGGGCACCTCGGGGTCGGGCAAAAGCACCTTGCTGCATTTGATGGGCGGGCTGGATGCGCCGACCAGCGGGCAGGTCGAGCTGAAGGGCCAGGTCCTGTCCAGCCTGTCGCCCGCCGCGCAGGGCGAGTTGCGCAACCGGCACCTGGGGTTTGTCTACCAGTTCCACCATTTGCTGCCCGAGTTCAGCGCGCTGGACAACGTGGCCATGCCGCTGTGGATCCGGCGCCAGGACCGCGCCCAAGCCTCGGAAGTTGCCCGCAGGATGCTGGCCAGTGTGGGGCTGGAAGACCGGATTCATCACCGCCCGTCCGAGCTTTCAGGCGGCGAACGCCAGCGCGTCGCCATTGCCCGCGCCCTGGTGACGCAGCCGGCATGCGTGCTGGCTGACGAGCCCACCGGCAACCTTGACCGGGCCACGGCCGACGGGGTATTCCAGTTGATGCTCAAGCTTGCCCGTGAACACGGCACGGCGTTTGTCATGGTGACGCATGACGAGGCGCTGGCCGCCCGGTGCGGAAGGCAGTTGCGGCTGGTGCTGGGAAAGCTGTCAGAGGCGGCGTGAGGCTACGGTCCAATCAGCGCATCAGGGCCGCTGATGACCTACAGCGGGTAAATAGGGTTTCTTACACGTCCTATCAGGTGTCAGCTTCAACATCATTCAAATCTAAAACTGAATACAAAGGATTTGCGATGAACGATGCGCGTGTGTGGGAATTCGAGGAAAGCTTGTGGACCGGAAGTGCCGAGCATTATCGTGAGTTGATAGACACCGACTGCGTGATGGTGTTGCCGCATCCCCCTTATGTACTGGCTGCAGAGGAAGCCATCCAGGCCGTGACCGACACACCGCGGTGGACGAAGGTGGAACTGAGCCATCGCGTGGTCAAGCGTCCACAAGAGGGACTGATTGCGGTTGCCTACAAGGTCGAAGCGTTTCGTGATGGTGAGAAAGGCTATGAGGCCTATTGCACCTCAACCTACCGCTGGCTGGAACACGAGGTTTGGCGCGTCGTGCAGCATCAGCAGACACCACCGGTCGCGATGAAAGCCTGATTGGCCGCCCGGGCCGATGCGCGAATTCAGCGCCATCGGCTACTACAAACCGTAAATTTCCCAATTGATCGCTTGACGCTTGGCACGAAGTCAACGGCGTTTTTGCATCCCGTTGTGCCGGATGAACCCAACCACCATGGGAATGCCCACGACTGCAATGTCGATTTTTAAAACACCCAGGTTGCCATTCCGCTCTCAACCTTGTCTTTTTTAAAAAGATGTCGACTTTAATCTGCACAGTCCGCCATGGGCTGTGCAGTTGATGCCCTCAGCATTGTGTTTGCATCCAAGTCCAGGATTCTCCTGTAAATGCAGAACTGGAAGCCAAACCACTTGTCGTGCTTGGGATACTCGCTCCTCAACGGTTCACGTTTCCAAAACAGTGCCCTGACGCATAATGCCGGGTTGCGCCCCGCACATTTCAACGGCACGCTTTTCGCTTCGGTCGCGCTTGAAATACATGCGCTCGCATGGCAATCCTCCCGACCCTCGTTCGCTGCAAGAAAAATCTCCACCCACGCATGACGGATCACTACACCTCCCTAGGGCTCAACAGTGCGGCGACGCTGGCCGATATCAAAAAGTCGTTTCGCCAGAAGGCGTCCTACTGGCACCCGGACAAAAATGCGGCGCCGCATGCCGCCGAACGTTTTCGCGTGGTGCAGCAAGCCTACGAAGTCCTGTCCGACCACGACAGGCGCCAAGCCTACGACGACAACCGGCGGCGCAACCTGCTCGACAGTCCACTGGAAACGGCGCAGGACATCTGGCAAAACTATTTCGATTCCCTGCTTTCAAAACCATCCGCACCATGACTATTTCCCCGTTTTTTCGCAACCTGCGCACCGCCTACCGCGCTGAAATGGACGACCTGACGTTTGACTCCGACGGACGCGACGTGCTGCGCCAGCGACTGGCCGAAAAGCGCAAGGAACTCGGCTTTCTGGTGCAAATGATGGAACTGAGCCCTGAAATGGTGGCCGTCATTTTTCACCAGGGTCTGCGCTTCACTGAGCCTGCGGTGATGGAGCACCTGCTCAGCCACGAAGCCGATGAATTGCCCGAGTGGGCCAGCGTCTGCGCAGGCGTCGAGCTGACGCCGTGGGCGCGCGAGCTGAGCGAAATTATCCTGAAGGCACCTGCCGGCGAATGGTTCCTGACCGTAGCGGCGGGCCTGCACTACATGGCGGACAAGCCGGATGCCGCTTTTGCCGGGCACGATGGCGACCAGGACGCTGACGAGGACGACGACACCGATCAGGACGACGACAGCGATGGCGTTGACGATTTCAACGACCATGAAAGCGACGAGGTGCGCGGTGACGCCCGCGACCGCAAGGAGGCGGGCGCCAGCTGGCTCGAGGGCCAGGGCTTTGACCACAAGGACTGACGGCCAGATGCACCGCTCCATGCACTCTCAAAAAACCAAACGAAGCGACTTCAAGCCTTTATGAACCCTCTAGCCCTGATTGAAAAAACCCAGCTTCTCATTGCCGCTGGCGACATCGTGGGTGCCGAGTCCGCGC
The DNA here is from genome assembly GCA_038242795.1 of Burkholderiales bacterium. Lineage (GTDB taxonomy): Bacteria > Pseudomonadota > Gammaproteobacteria > Burkholderiales > Burkholderiaceae_C > Polaromonas. The sequence goes on along the minus strand of JBBSRS010000246.1, from coordinate 1,142 downwards.
TGGTCGAACTGGCCGATGCCGAGGGCGACGCTGCGCTGATGGTGGTGCTCGACATGCTGCCGGCCAAGGACATCCTGGCGGTCATCCGCGAGTACGACAACTCCAAGGAATCTGTTGTCAACCTGCTGGTCACGCCCGAGCAGTTCGCCCGTGCCGTGGTGATTGAAAAGCAGTACAAGGACCTCACGCGAACCCATCTGCGCGGCATGATGAACGCCATCATTTTCCGCGAGGACGCCGATCCGCTGACCTTCATCAACGCCATCGGTGACTTGGAAGGCGGCAGCGAGGCGCTGGCCGACTACTTCACCGACAAATGGGACCGCATCGAGGCCTTTGCCTTCAACGCCAGCTTTGACGCGATGAAAGACACCGGCGAGCTGATCTCGAAAGCCGACCTGCAGGCCAGAAGCTATGAACGGCCGCAGGTCGAGCAGGACGAGGTGGCCGACCACGACTGGATGGAACTGGCCTGGCTGCTGCGTTACCAGAACCCGGACCTGTTCATCGAGATGCTGACCGTGCTGCGGGCCAAGGCGCGCGCCCATGACCTGGGCGCCGAGGACGACGAGTCCTTGGAAGACGAGGACGACGGCAAGGTCGAGACCGGCGACACCGACCGGGGCAAGGCCACGCCGGTCGCGCGCGACTCGGACGAGGAATCGGCTATCTGACGCGGATGCCGTCCGCACAGCACGCCTTGACCATGACGACAAACCCTTCCGCTCCCGCTGCTTCCGCCGCATCGGTTTCGCTCTACGATGCGCGACCGTTTTTTGAAAAAGTGCTGCACTTCGGCGTGCAAAACGGCTTGCTTGACAGTCAGAAGCTGGACACCATCCGTCTTGACGCGCCCAAGGGCATGGTGCAGATTGCGCGTTATTTTGGCAATGAGTTCCTGCGTCCGGACATTGAAAAGGCCAGGGACCGTATCGTCAACCTGGTGAGCCTGTCCCTCGAAAGCACCAGTGGCGGCGACCTGCGGCAAGCGGCCGAATTGCTGCGCGACCATTCCTTCATGTCGCGCTCCAAGGCCGGGTCGGACATGCTGCGGGCACTGCTCGCGCTGCCCGAGAGCACCGGTTTTCATGCCAGTCTGGACAGCGGCGCCGAGGCGGGCGCCCCGCCCAAAGGGCTGGCCG
>JBBSRS010000245.1:0-4555 GCA_038242795.1 Burkholderiales bacterium | reverse complement strand
GTTCCGCCGAACGCCACGTTGAGCAGCTGCAGGCCCCGGCAGACGCCGAACACCGGCTTGCCCAGCGTTTCGAAGGCGGCGACCAGCGCCTTGTCGTACTCGTCGCGCACCTTGTCGCCCGACCAGCGGTCTTCCAGCGGCGTTTCGCCATAGCTGCCCGGCCAGACGTCGGCGCCGCCGTGCAGCACCAGGCCGTCGAGCCACTGGGCGTAATGCGCATAGGTGACATCGCCGCGCTGCGTGCTGCCGGTCGGGCAGGGCACCATCACGACCATCGAGCCCGAGGACATCAGCCAGTGGGCAATCGACTGCTCGACATACTGCAATGTCTTTCCCGAAAACAGCGAACGCGTCGGGTCGGCGTGGGAAAAACAAGCGGAAAGACCAATTTTCAAACGGCTGGAAGCGGGCATGGTTTTTTCTTGGTTGAGAGGAGGAGGAAGAAGGAATAGTTTTTTGGGAATTCAGCAGCGCGGCCACGGGTCCGGGTGCCGCGCCGCGTTCACAGGGCGGCGTTGAACAGGCTTTCAAAATCGGCCGCGCTGCATGGCCGGGGGTTGGTCTGGTGGCAGATGTCGGCCGTCGCAATCTCGACCAGCCGGGGCAGCTGCGCCGGCTTGACGCCGTGGCCCGACAGGGTGCCGCCCAGGCCGATGCTGCTTTTCAGCTCCCGCAGCCACGGCACCAGCGCGCCGCCGCCGCCCGCAAGGCCGCAAACATGCGCGAGTTCGTCGAACTTGGCCGGCGCCGCTTCGTGGTTCCAGGCCAGCACGGTGTCGATCATCAGCGCGTTCGCCAGGCCGTGGTGCATGTCGCAGACGGCGCCCAGCGCATGCGCGCAGGAATGCACCGCGCCCAGGTCCTTCTGAAAGGCAACCGCGCCCATCATCGAGGCCATCATCATGTCGCTCCGCGCGGCCAGGTTGCCGGGTTCGCTGACGGCGGTGTGCAGCGCGCGCGCCGCAAGGCGCGTGCCTTCGAGCGCGATGCCGTCGCACAGCGGATGCCAGGCGGGCGACAGATAGCTTTCGATGTTGTGCGTCAGCGCGTCCATGCCGGTGGCGGCGGTGACCTGCGCCGGCAGGCCGAGCGTGAGTTCGGGGTCGGCAAACACCGCCCGGGCCAGCAGCCGGGGGCTGAACACCACGCGCTTGAGGTGCGTGTCGTCCTCGCTGATGACGCTGGAGCGGCCGACTTCCGAGCCGGTGCCCGCCGTGGTCGGCAGGGCGACGAAGTAGGGCAGCTCGCCTTCGATGGGCCGCACCTGTGGATGGTCCCAGGCGTAGTCCAGGATGTCGCCCGCGCCGGTGGCCGCCAGGCCGACGACCTTGGCGACGTCCAGCGCCGCGCCGCCGCCAAAGCCGACCACACAGTCGGCCCGGTGCGCCTGGTAGGCGGCGCTGCCGGCGATCACCTGACTGCGGGTCGGGTTGCCGAACACGCCGGCAAACACCTCGGCTTGCAGGCCGTCCAGGTGCGTCAGGAATTCAGCCATCACCGGCAGCGCGGCCAGCGCCCGGTCGGTGACGACCAGCGGGCGCCTGAAGCCGGCCTGCCGCAGGTGCGCCGCCACCTGCCGGCGCGCGCCGACGCCGAAATGGATGGGCGTGGGAAAGGAAAAAGTGGTGATGCTCATGGTGCGGGAAGTTGAAGAAACATGTGCCGTTTGCCAAAAGCGATGCCGTCCACCCGGATGGCATCCGGCTCGACGCCAAAGGCTGAAAACCCGGCTTGTGCGTACAGCGCGCAGGCGGCCCGGTTGCTGTCGGTCACCGTCAGGACGACGAGTTCCACGCCAGAGGCCCGCGCGTCCTGCAGCACGGTGTCGACCAGGGCGCGGCCCAGGCCCCGGCCGGTGAATTCACCGGCCACATACAGGCTGACCAGCGCGGCCTTGTGGCGGTTCTTCACGCGTGTTTCGTGGCTCAGGCCGACCATGCCGGCCAGGGCGCCATTGACAAAGGCACCCCAGATTTTTTCGGTCATCGGCGTGTTCAGCCGCCCCTCGGTGTAGGCCAGCGGGCGCAGGGTTTCTTCTTCAAAACTGGAGGTGAAGGCGTCGGGGTGTTCGCGCAGGCCGCGCAGGCGAAAGGCGCGGTATTCGGGCGCATCGGCCCTCTGCAGTCGCCGTATGCCCCTGTCCATATCCATATCCATATCCACGTTCACTTTGTCTGGCATGCCTAGATGATCTCGAAATAGCGTTTCAATTCCCAGTCGGTCACCGCATCGAGCCACTGCCGCCACTCCCATTCGCGCGTGGCGGCGAAGTGGTCGACAAACCCGTCGCCGAGCCAGTCGCGGGCAATTTCCGATTGTCTGAAGAGGCGCGTGGTGTCGATCAAGGTGCGCGGTGCGCGGGCGATATTGTCAGCGTCCGCGTTGCTGCCGGTGATCGGCGGCGCGGTGAGTTTCAGGCCTTTTTCAACGCCGTCGAGGCCGGCGGCTATCACCGCCGCCATGGCCAGGTAGGGGTTCACGTCGGCGCCCGGGCAGCGGGTTTCCAGCCGTGTCGCCTTCGGGCTGCCGGCAATCACCCGGAAGCTGGCGGTGCGGTTGTCCAGGCCCCAGGTCGGCTTGACCGGCGCCCAGAAGCCATCGACCAGCCGCTTGTAGCTGTTGATGGTCGGCCAGAGCATCGGGCCGAAGTCCATCATGCAGGCGACCTGGCCGGCGACATAGCTTTCAAAGAGGCCGCTCATCTGGCGCGGGTTGCCGGCGTCGTGGAACAGGTTGCGCTGGCCGTCCGACAGGCTCTGGTGGATGTGGCCGCTGCAACCCGGCAATTTGGCGTGCGGCTTGGCCATGAAGCTGGGCATGATGCCAAAGCGCATGCCGATTTCCTTGGCCCCGGTCTTGAACAGGATGGCGCGGTCGGCCTGCGCCAGCGCCTCGCTGAACCCCAGGGCCGCTTCCAGCACGCCCGGGCCGGTTTCGGTGTGCAGGCCTTCGATCGGGATGCCGAAGGCCGGCATCTCGTCCATCAGCGCCTTGAAATACTCGCGGTTGCGCATCATGCGCAGCAGCGAATAGCCAAACATGCCGGGCGTCAGCGGCTCGGGGTTCACGCCTTGCTTGGCGGCCCAGCTTTGCGGCGTTTCCAGGAAATTGAACCACTCGAATTCCATGCCGGCCATGACGCTGAAACCCATCTTCTCGGCCCGTTTCAGCACCCGCTTGAGCGTCTGGCGCGGGCAGAGCGCGTGCGCCGAGCCGTCGGCATTGACGAATTCGCCGAGGAAAAAAGGGATGCCGTCGTCCCACGGCACTTGGCGAAAGGTGGCCAGGTCGAGCCGCGCCAGCGCATCGGGAAAGCCGTGCGGCCCGCCCGTGACGGCGGTGTGGTCGTAGCAGCTGTCCGTCATGTCCCAGCCCAGCACGACGTCGCAAAAGCCGAAGCCGCCGTCCGGGTACGCCTCGGCCACGCCGAAGAACTTGTCCTTGTGCAGCAGCTTGCCGCGCAGCACGCCGTCGATGTCGCTGACCGCCACCTTCACCTTGCCCGCGCCCGACGCCTTGACCGCTTCCACGGCGGGATGAAGCCTGTGTTCCGGTGCGGGTGTCGCCATGCTGAACTCCTTGCGGTGGGTCCGGTGCGCTGGTGCGTCAGCGGGAGGGTGCGCCGCCTGGCCGGACGCATTTTTCGCCCGGGCAGGCCTGGCTGAAAGTTTGCGCCTGCCAGCGCCCAGGGGGTATAGGACGAACGCCCGATGTGGCGCGGCTGCCGCGTCCGGCCGGAAGATTGCGGCGCTGGCGCCAGGCACCGAAACACGTGCCGCCGGCTTGTACGGCGAACGCGTTGCCAGCACTGTTGTTCTGCTACCTAAAAAATAGCTGGCCACGCATGCACAGCGTGCGCAAAAGACCATTTTGGTCTGTTTTTTTGTTTGCCCGGCTTGGCTCAGGCCATGCCGACGAACCGCAGCGTCATGCGGGTGCCGGGCGAGTCCGGATGGCCCGGCAGGTGGGCGTCTTCGACCGTGATCGAGGCGCCATGCTGCTGCGCGATTTCCTGCACGATGGCCAGGCCCAGGCCCGAGCCGTCCACGTTGGTTCCCAGCGCCCGGTAGAAGGGCTGGAACACCAGGTCGCGCTCCGACTCCGGAATGCCCGGCCCCGAGTCCTCGACGATCAGCACCAGGATGCCGCTGAAGCGGTCGACCATCAGCCGCACCGTGACATGGCCGCCCTCCGGTGTGTAGTTGATGGCGTTGTCGACCAGGTTGCGCACCAGCTCGCCCAGCAGCGTCGGGTTGCCTTCCATCTGGGTGGCCGGCTCGCCGGCGTCGGGGCCGTCATAGCCCAGGTCGATGCGCTTGTCCAGCGCGCGTGGCACCGAATCGGCCATGACGTCGGAGGCAACTTTCACCAGGTCCAGACGCTGCTTGGCCAGCTCCCGGCCGGTGGTTTCGGCGCGCGCCATTGCCAGCAGCTGGTTGACCGTGTGGGTGGCGCGGATGCTGGCCTGGCCGATGTGCCGCAGCGAACTTTTCAGCTGGTCGGCATCGGTTTCGCGCTGTGCCAGGTCGGCCTGCATGCGCAGCCCGGCCAGCGG
>JBBSRS010000244.1:0-4584 GCA_038242795.1 Burkholderiales bacterium | reverse complement strand
CCCAGCGACATGATGGACGGCCGCATCGGCGCCATTCGCGCCGCGCTGGAAAGCCAGGACCTGGTCCACACCCGCATCATGGCCTACAGCGCCAAGTACGCCAGCGCGTTCTACGGCCCGTTCCGCGACGCCGTGGGTTCGTCCGGCAACCTGGGCAAGGCCGACAAGAAGGTCTACCAGATGGACCCGGGCAACAGTGACGAGGCGCTGCGCGAAGTCGCCATGGACATTGCCGAGGGCGCCGACATGGTGATGGTCAAGCCCGGCATGCCGTACCTGGACGTGGTGCGCCGCGTCAAGGACGAATTCCAGGTGCCGACCTTCGCCTACCAGGTCAGCGGCGAATACGCCATGCTCAAGGCCGCCGCGCTGAACGGCTGGCTCGATGGCGACGCGGTCATGATGGAAAGCCTGCTGGCCTTCAAGCGCGCCGGCGCCGATGGCGTGCTGACCTACTTCGCGCTGGACGCGGCCCGCAGGCTGCGCCAGGGCTGAAGCGGGTTCAACGGCCTCACCGCCCTTCACTGTCAAAAAAGTAGCTGCTTGCGCCCGCCCAACAAGCGCAAACAGCCCATTTGATCCTTAATTCAGGGGTTTGCGACTGCATGCGCGTCTTCACCATCATTTCCGGCACCGAGGGCGTCACTGAAACCGACGCGCTGCCCACCCGGTTGCCGCCGCAGGGCTTCATCTGGATTGCCTGCGCCCGGCGCGAGTTCGAGGTGATGCTGTCGCCCATCCAGGCCACGCTGCAGCTGCTGTGCGGCACGCAGCTGGTGGACCTGCATGTGTCCGACCTGCTGAACAACCAGCTGCCCTCGCATTACGACTACACCTCGCAGTACGACACGCTGGTGTTTCGCCGGCTGGCAGCGGGGCACACCGAAACCGATCTTTCCCAGCCGGGCGAGCCGCTGCACCAGCCCAGCAAGCGCAGCGGACCGCCGGTGCTCAAGCGCATCGACACCAGCCCGGTGGGCTTTGCCGTGTTCGACCGGGTGCTGCTGACGGTGCACCCGACCAGCTGCACGGTGCGCGACGCCTACGCGCTCAAGCTGCTCAATGCCACGTCCAGCGAGTCGCGTGCCAACGGCGTGAAGCTGCCGGCCAGCCCCGCCGACCTGATGCTGCGCATCGTCAACCAGATGGTGGACGGCTACCTGGCGCTGCGCCGCGAACTGACGCGCCAGATGGACCACTGGCAGTCCGAACTGCTCAAGCCCGGCACACGCTTCACCAACTGGAACTCGGTGCTGGACGCGCGGCTGGCACTGCACCTGCTCGACGAAATTTGCGAAGACCAGCGCGCCGCCGTGCAGGACTGGATCGATTCGATTGAAACCTGGCCCGATGCCGACACGCCAGCGCTGCAGCGCGAGCGCGAACTGCTCAACGTGCGCTCGCGCGACGTGCTGGAGCACATCGAGCGCGTCGTTCACCATGTGCGGCGCCTGGAGCAAAGCGCCGAAACGGCGGTGCAGATGCATTTTTCGGCGCAGAGCAACCGCACCAACGACATCATGCGCACGCTCACGGCGCTGACGGCGGTGTTTTTGCCGCTGAACCTGATCACCGGATTTTTCGGCATGAACTTCGAGTTTTTGCCGGCCATCCACAGCTCGGCCGGTTTTTGGTGGACGTTCGGTTTGATGGTGCTGCTGGTCGTGGTCGTCGTGTCGGTGTTCTGGCGCAAACAGTACCTGGCGCGCAGCAGCCGCTGAGGCCTGCCGCGATGAAGCGTGCCGCCCATGCAGACCCGGCTCTTTCCTGACGAAAGCAGCGCCAGCGCCGCTTCGCTTTCGCCGCCCTCCCGGGTCAAGGCGGGCTGCGCCGGCTGGAGCCTGCCGCGTGCCATGTGGCCCGAATTTCCAGCCGAGGGCACGCACCTGCAACGCTATGCCGCGCGTTTCAACGCGGTCGAGATCAACTCGTCGTTTTACCGGCCGCACCAGGCCGCCACCTATGCGCGCTGGGCAGCCAGCGTGCCCCGGCATTTCCGCTTTTCGGTCAAGCTGCCCAAGGCCATCACGCACCAGCGGCGCCTGATCGGTTGCGCCTCGCTGCTGGACGACTTTCTGGCACAGGCCGCAGGCCTGGGTGAAAACCTGGGCTGCCTGCTGGTGCAACTGCCGCCCAGCCTGGCCTTCGATGCAGCCGGGGCGCAGGATTTTCTGCGGCTGCTGCGCGAGCGCCACAGCGGCCCGGTGGCGCTGGAGCCGCGCCACGCCAGCTGGTTCACGGCGCCCGCCGACCCGTTGCTGGAGGCCTGGCAGGTGGGCCGCGTGCTGGCCGACCCGGTGGTGCATGAAGCCGGCCGCCTGCCGGGCGGCTTTGCCGGCCTGGTCTATGTGCGCCTGCACGGCTCGCCGCGCATGTACTGCTCGGCCTATGATCGCGCCGTGCTCGATGCGCTGAGCGCCCGGCTGCAGTTGGCGGCCACGCCCGGCACAGACGTCTGGTGCGTGTTTGACAACACCGCCGAAGGGGCCGCCATTAAAGACGCGCTGTACACCGTGCAGGGGCTGGACCGGCGCTGAAACGGCAGGGCCGCCGCGCAAAAAAGGAGGGTTGATGCCCGTTTCATTCACCGCCAACACCGGCACGGCCGACGCCGGTTCAGCCGACCTGACGGGCGACAACGTCGAGTCGATGCGCCGCATGGAAGCGCAGGCCATGGACAAGCGCAGCCGGGCCGACCGCATTGCCGCCTTCGTGGCCAATTTTTGCGGCTCCATGCCTTTTGTCTGGCTGCATGTGGTGATTTTTTGCGTTTGGCTGGGCTGGAACGCCTGGCCGGGGCTCAGGCATTTCGATCCCTACCCGTACACGTTTTTGACGCTGGTCGTTTCGCTGGAAGCGATTTTTCTGTCGGCGTTCATTTTGATCAGCCAGAACTACGAGCTGCGCATCAGCGACCGGCGCAACCAGCTCGACCTGCAGATCAACCTGCTGACCGAGCAGGAAAACACCAAGACGCTGCAGCTGCTCGAGCTGATTGCCGCCAGGCTGGGGGTGGATGTCAGCTCGGACGCCGAGCTGCGCTTTCTCAAGCAGGTCACCCACCCCGAACAACTGGTTGACCAGATCGAGCAGGGCCAGCAAAAAGGCCCGGCGAAGCCGCCTTCAGCCTGAGCGTCGGGCGTTCCGGGTCTTGCGGGTCAGTGCCTGGCTCAGCTGTGGTCGTAGGGGACGCTGGCGCCGTTTTTCGCCTGCATGCGCAGTTCGGCCTGCACTTCGGCACGGGTTTTGCCGGCGCCGTCGTTCATGACAGCCATGCTGGCATAGCCGTGGTCGGTGGCATGGCCCAGCGCCGTGCCGTCTTGCTGCGCCTGCGCCAGTTCGGACTGGACTTGTGCCCGTGTCAGCGTGCTGGGCGTGGTGTCGACGGCGGGGTACACATGGTCAGGGGCCTGCGCAAAGGCATTGCCGGCCAGGGCCGAAGCCAGGGCGATGACGGTGGAAGCGAGGATTTTGGTGGTGTTCATGGTGTCGTTTCTTTCAAATTGAGTGAATAGTTCCCTTGAATCGGGAACCCTTCTCGGCGTTGGGCACTCAGTCAAGCCCGGCTGTGCCGAAGACGCGAATCGCAGGGTTATCAACCTTGCGTTTCTTGTGATTAACAGGTAGGCGTTTAGTTGCGCTTTTAAATACGCTGAAGCAGAACCGCTCTGTTTCAGACATGGAAACAATGGACACCCTCAAACTCATCAGCACCTTTCGCGAAGTGGCCGCCCGTGGCGGTTTTTCGCGCGCCGCGGTCGCGTTGGAGGTCTCCAAGGCGAATGTCAGCAAATACGTTTCCGAGCTGGAAAGGCAGCTCGGCACGCGCCTGCTCAACCGCAGCACGCGCACCATCAGCCTGACCGATGCCGGCACCCTGCTGCTGGAACGCAGCGCGCCCTTGCTGGAAATGATGGCCCTGACGCGCAACGAGTTGCTGCACCGCTCCCGCGAGCCCAGCGGACGCCTGCGCATGACGGCGCCGCATGGCCTGGGCAGCGTGGAACTGTCCGTCCTGCTGGCCGATTTCATGCGGCGATACCCTGAAGTGCAGATCAGCCTGGACCTGAGCAACCGCCTGCGGGACATGGTCGAAGAAGGCCTGGACCTGGCGTTGCGCGTCGGCGCCAACCCCGATCCCAACCTCATCGTGCGCAAGCTGCGGCCGGTTCACATGGTGATTTGCGCCGCGCCGGGCTACTGGGAACAGCGCGGCCGGCCCGCGCACCCGGACGAACTGGCGAAGCACGATGCGCTGACCCTGTCGCTTTCCGGCATGCAGCCGTCCTGGTCATTCCAGGTGGACGGAAAACCGCACAGCGTTGCCGTGCGCAGCCGCATGGACGCGACCGACTCCGGCACCTTGATGCAGATGGCATTGCATGGCCTGGGCGTTGCCCGGCTGCCCTGCCTGCAGGTGAAAAAGCTGCTGGACGCTGGCAGCCTGGAGCCCGTGTTGCCAGAATTCAGCCCCGAACCGGTCTGGCTGTACGCCGCGTATGCGCAGCGCCGCCAGAACAGCGCGGCGTTGAAGGCGCTGCTGGCATTCCTGGAAGAACGCTGGATGGTGGGCTGACGCTTTTT
>JBBSRS010000243.1:0-4594 GCA_038242795.1 Burkholderiales bacterium | reverse complement strand
GTCGCTGCTGACCGCCGTCAGCATGGTGATCGGGCTGCTGGGCCTGCTGACGGCGCTGGTGAATGCCCACATGCCGGTCGGCAAGCCGCCGCTGGCGCAGGCCGCCCGCACCGCCGGCGCCATGGCCCTGCTGGGCGCGCCCATCATGCTGGTGCTGTTCGTGCTGTTTCCGCGCATGGCGCCGCTGTGGGGCATGCCCAGCGACACCATGACCGGGCGCAGCGGCCTGAGCGCCAGCATGGAGGTCGGCAGCATTGCCACGCTGGCGCTGGACGACAGCATTGCCCTGCGCATCAGGTTCGAGGGCGAGCCACCGCCGCAACGCGAGCTGTACCTCCGGGGCCCGGTGCTGTCCAGCTTTGACGGCCGGCAGTGGCTCCCCTTGCGCGCCAGCCTGCCCGCGCGCTATGCCCTGCCCGCCGACCTGGCGGTGTCCGGCCAGCCGGTGCCCTATGAAGTCACGCTGCAGCCCACCCACCGGCCGTGGCTGTTCCTGCTCGAAGCGGCGGCGCAAAGCCCGGTGCTGCCCGGCTACCGCACGGTGATGCAGGACGACCTGCAGTGGCTGACCAACCGGCCCATCACGGACCTGGTGCGTTACCAGGCCGTCAGTTACCCGAACTTCAGTCATGGGCCCGCGCAACAGGTGCTGGGGCTGCAGGAGTTTCTTGATTTGCCGCCGGGCTTCAACCCGCGCACGCTGGCGCTGGCCGCTGAACTGCGGCGCGACCCGCGCTATGCCCAGGCCGACGCGGCAGGTCTGGTGCAGGTGGCGATGGACCGGCTGCGCACGGGCGGCTACAGCTACACGCTGGAGCCTGGCGTGTATGGCCGGGACACCGCCGACGAGTTCTGGTTTGACCGCAAGGAAGGTTTTTGCGAGCACATTGCGTCGAGTTTTGTGATCTTGATGCGTGCGCTCGACATACCGGCGCGCCTCGTCACCGGCTACCAGGGCGGCGAGATGAACGCCGTGGACGGCTTCTGGGTGGTGCGGCAAAGCGACGCCCATGCCTGGGCCGAGGTCTGGCAGGCCGGACGCGGCTGGACGCGCGTCGATCCGACCTCGGCCGTGGCGCCCGGGCGCACCGGCGCCTTCCAGCGGCTGACCCCGCCCCGGGGCGCGGTGGCGCAGGCTTTCGGCAACTTCAGCCCCAACCTGTCGGCCCGCATGCGCGCCACCTGGGAAGCGGTCAACAACGGCTGGTCGCAGTGGGTGCTCAACTACACCCAGGGCCGGCAGTTGAACCTGCTCAAGGACATCGGCTTTGAAACCCCCGGCTGGGAAGACCTGGCGACGCTGCTGATCGGCGCCGTGGTGCTGGCCCGCATCGCCGGCGGCTGCTGGGCCTGGTGGGAGCGCAGCCAGCACGACCCGTGGCTGCGGCTGCTGGAACAGGCGCGCCAGCGGCTGGCCCGGGCCGGCATCGACAGCACGCCCGCCACCTCGCCCCGGCAGCTGGCCCGGCAGGTGCTGCAAAAATACGGCCCCCCGGGGCAGCCGCTGCATGACTGGCTGATGCAGCTGGAAATGCAGCGCTATGCCAGCGCCGCCCCTTCATCTTCTGCCACAGCCACGACCACGCCAGCACCGGCCCAGCCGCTGAACCGCCAGCTCGGCCAGCTCCGGCAGCAATACAGCCGCCTGCGCTGGCCTGCTTAAAATCCGCCTTCAGCCTGTTCACTTTCCCGCATGACCCTTCAAACCCCTTCCCTACGATTCAAGTTTGCTATTTTTTTCATAGCTGCAAGCGCATGCCTGGCAAGCGCAGAAGCCGCAAAACCCTCAAAAAACAAGGTTGCCGCCAAAACTGCGCAGTCGCAGGGCGCGCTGTACGCCACCCGCGAAGACGCGATGCAGTTTGCCGACGACCTGGCCAGCCGCCGCAACCTCGACCCCGCGTGGGTACGGCAAACCATCGGCCAGTCGCGCTTCAACCCGACCGTGTCGCGGCTGATGCAGCCGCCGACGAAAACCTTCGTGAAAAACTGGCGCGTTTACCGCAGCCGCTTCATCGACCCGGTCCGGATTCGCGCCGGCGTCGATTTCTGGCAGGCCAACCGCCGCACCCTGGCGCGCGCCGAAGCCGAATACGGCGTTCCGGCCGAGATCATCGTCGGCATCATTGGCGTGGAAACCATCTACGGCCGCAACACCGGCAGCTTCCGGGTGATGGATGCGCTGGCCACACTGGCCTTTGATTACCCGTCCAGCCATGCGCGCGCCAAGGAACGCAGCGACTACTTCAAGGGCGAGATCGAACAGTTTTTGACGATGGAAAGTCGCCGCAACGCCGACCCGTTCCAGGCTTTGGGCAGCTATGCCGGCGCCATGGGCATGCCGCAGTTCATGCCGTCCAGCCAGGCCAAGCACGCGGTGGACTTCGACGGCGACGGGAAGATCGACCTGTGGAACAGCCCGGCCGATGTGATCGGCTCGGTCGCCAGCTACTTCAAGGCCTACGGCTGGCAGCCCGGCATGCCAACCCATTACCCGGTCAGCTTTGACACCTCCCGCCTGGACATGGACGCCTTGATGGCGCCCGACATCCTGCCGACCTTTGGCGTGGCCAGCTTCATGGCCAAGGGCGCGGTGCTTGAAGGCCCGGCGCTGCAACACCAGGGCCCGCTGGCGCTGATTGAACTGCTCAACGGCCCCGACGCGCCGAGCTACCTGGCGGGCACCGAGAACTTCTATGTCATCACACGCTACAACTGGAGCAGTTACTACGCGCTGTCGGTGATCGAGCTGGGCCGCGAAGTGGCGCAGGCGATGGCGCAGGGAAGCGGGCGCTAACCCTTTCGTCAACAGCCACCGGCACTTCCTCAAAGGCATTGCTTTGTCGCTGCACCCGCCTGTTGTGGAATGCACCGGCGCATTCGATAGGATGCGGGCATGACCCCCTCCTGGCTACACCCCGCGCTGCAGGCAGCCCACAGCATGCTGCCGGTGGTGGCGTCCCTGCTGCACCTGGTGTTTGCCAGCGCCGTGACGGTGCATGCCTTGCTGAACAAGCGCGACGTCCACACGGCCATCGGCTGGATTGCGCTGGCCTGGCTGGCACCCGTCGGCGGTGCGCTGGCGTACCTGGTGCTGGGCATCAACCGCATCCAGCGCGCCGGTGTCGGGCTGGACCTGAAAGCCGTCTGGAAGGGAAAAACGGGCCGGACGGAAACCTCTCCCGAACCCGATGCACCCTGCCGGCCGGAACTGGCGGGCATCAGCCAGCTGACGCGGCGCATCACCGGCAAACCACTGCTGGCGGGCAATGGCGTGACCCCGCTGCCCAATGGCGACGCCGCCTATCCGGCCATGCTGGGCGCAATCGATGGCGCCCGTCACTCGGTCACGCTGCTCACCTATATCTTCAACGACGATGTCGCCGGGCGTGCCTTTGTGGCGGCACTGGTCCGGGCGCAGGGGCGCGGCGTCCAGGTGCGGGTGCTGATCGACGCGGTCGGCGGGCGCTACAGCCGCGTCAGCACGCTCAGGCAGTTGCGCCATGCCGGCGTGCCAGCGGTCGCTTTCCTGCCACCACGCCTGAGCTGGCTGCTGGCCCAGGCCAACCTGCGCAACCACCGCAAGATCATGGTGGTGGACGGCGCGCTGGGTTTTACCGGCGGCATGAACATCAGCGCCGGGCACTGGTTTTCAATGCATCCCGCCGCGCCCATCCAATGCCTGCATTTCGCGGTGCGCGGGCCGGTGGTGGCCGACATGCAGCGGACCTTTGCCATTGACTGGGCCTTCACCACCGGCGAGGCACTGCAGGGCCGTCCCTGGTTTGCCACCAACGCGCCGTGCGGCCCGGTGCTGGCACGCGGCGTGACCGATGGCCCGGATGACGACATCGACCACATGCGCCAGGTCATCCTGGGCGCACTGGCCATTGCCCGCCACCGGGTGCGCATCGTCACGCCGTATTTCCTGCCCGACGAGGTGCTGCTCACCACGCTGCAGGTCACCGCCCTGCGTGGCGTGGAAGTCGACATCGTGTTGCCCGGCCGCAGCAACCTGCCACTGATGGACTGGGCCATGCGCCCGCAGCTGGGCGTGCTGGTGGGCAGCGGCTGCCGCGTTCACCTGAGCGGCGTGCCGTTTGACCACACCAAGCTGTTTCTGGTGGACGAGGCCTGGGCCCTGATCGGTTCGACCAACTGGGACGCCCGCAGCCTGCGGCTGAACTTTGAATACAACCTGGAATGCCAGGACGCGCAGCTGGTGCAGCAGCTCGACGCGCTGGTTGAAGCGCGAACCAGGCATGCGCGACCCCTGACCGCCATCGACCTGAGCCGCCAGTCCCTGCCAGGGCGGCTGCGCGACCGGCTGGTGTGGCTGCTGTCGCCGTACCTTTAGCCGCCTGCCCCGCAGGCGAACCACTGATGAATTTTGTGGCGATGGCGCCGCGACGCGCACATGGCATCAGGCAAAACCGGATTTATTGATGAAATATGCCTTTTGCGCATTACACACATAGGTAAGCAGCTATTATTTCAATAGCAATCAATACTTGCTACAGCCTGCATCATGCGACCAGCCGGACCGTGCCGTCGATGTCCAGAACAATTTCCAGACTGATCAGTCGGTCCAGCG
>JBBSRS010000242.1:0-4658 GCA_038242795.1 Burkholderiales bacterium | reverse complement strand
TCGCCTTTGCCCGCGCTGTTCAACTGGCGGCGCAGGCCATCGACCGTGGTGTGAATCGCCGTCGGGTGGTGGGCAAAATCGTCATACACAGTGATGTTGCCTGCTGCGCGCGGCACCACGCCGCGCACTTCCATGCGCCGCTTGACGTTCTGGAACGACGCCAGCGCCTCGGCGGCCTGTTCGGGCACCACGCCGACATGCTCGGCCGCCGCGATGGCCGCCAGGGCGTTCAACTGGTTGTGCACGCCGCTGATGTCCCATTGCACCCGCGCCACGGCAACGCCCGCCCTGAGCACCTGGAAGTCGCCAGGCTCGCCCAGCGCGCTGAAGCCGCCGTCCGCTGTATTGCCAAACGGCACCTGCTCGCTCCAGCAACCCCGGGCCAGCACGCGCTGCAGGCTGGCTTCGTTCGCATTGACAACCACCCGGCCCTGCGAAGGCACCGTGCGGACCAAGTGGTGGAACTGCCGCTCGATGGCCGCCAGGTCGTCAAAAATATCCGCATGGTCGAATTCAAGGTTGTTCAAAACCGCCGTGCGCGGGCGGTAGTGCACAAACTTGCTGCGCTTGTCAAAAAACGCAGTGTCGTATTCATCGGCCTCGATCACAAACGCATTGCCCGTGCCCAGCCGCGCCGACACGCCGAAGTTCAGCGGCACGCCGCCGATCAGAAAACCGGGTTGCAGGCCGGCGCATTCCAGAATCCAGGCCAGCATGGCGGTCGTCGTGGTCTTGCCATGCGTGCCGGCGACGGCCAGCACATGGCGCGGGCCGGTGGCGTGGTGCGTCGGGTGGTGCAGCACATGGCCAGAGAGCCATTGGGGGCCGCTGGTGTAGGGCTGGCCGCTGTTCAGAATAGCTTCCATCAAGGGGTATCTGGGGCTGCCGTCTGGCAGGCGCGCCCGGGACACCACGTTGCCCACCACGAACACATCGGGCGCCAGCGCCATCTGGTCGGCGCCGTAGCCTTCGATCAGCTCGATGCCCAGCCCGCGCAGCTGGTCGCTCATCGGCGGGTACACGCCGGTGTCGCAACCCGTCACCTTGTGCCCCGCCTCGCGCGCCAGTGCGGCCAGGCCGCCCATGAAAGTCCCGCAAATTCCCAGAATATGTATGTGCATGGCCCATATTTTAGGGAGGCCAATTCGGGTCGCCATTTTTAAAGAAAAACAAGCCTCTGGCGCAAGCAGGGCGTGCGCAAGTAGCTACTTATTTGATAGCAATCGAAGATTCCCGTGAACTTTGCGTGCGGGCGTGGCCCCAATGTGGGCACAATTGCTTTCAACGCCTCCGGGCTGACTTTCAACCCCCTGACCCTTCGCGCCTGGCTCTGCAGGCCAGCCGACCCTGACATTGAACACCCTCAAATCTGAAATTGCCGCCACGGCCGCCGCGCTGGTGGTCGAAGAAGGGCTGGAATACGGCCCGGCCAAGCGCCGCGCGCTCAAGCAGCTGGCCCTGCCGGCGCGCACCGCCTTGCCCGACAACGGCGAGATGGAAGACGCCGTGCGCGACTACATTGAACTGTTTTGCGCCGACACCCAGCCGGTTGAACTTGCCGCGTTGCGCGAGCTGGCGCTGGTGTGGATGCAGCGCATGGCGACGTTTCGGCCCTACCTGGCCGGCGCCGTCTGGCACGGCACGGCGACCCGGCTGTCCGACATCTATATCCAGCTGTTTTGCGACGATTCGAAATCGGCTGAAATCGCGCTGATCGAGCACAACGTCGATTACGAGCCGCGCACCGTGACCGGCTTCACCGGCGGCAGCGTCGAGGCGCTTTCCCTGAGCAGCCTGTGCCCGGCATTGGGTGAAAATATCGGCGTTCATTTGATGGTCTATGACCATGACGACCTGCGCGGCGCCTTGCGGCCCGATGCCAAAGGCCGTACCCCGCGCGGCGACCTGGCCGCTGTGCAAAAATTGTTGTCCACCCCTTCAGGAGCTTGATTCGTGAATCGCAGAAACATGCTGTATGGCGGCGTTGCCGCTGCGGCCGCCCTGGCCGGTGCCGGCGCCGCCTGGTGGAAATTCCAGCCACACGGGACGCTGGATGGGCCGCAGGTCAAGGCAGCGGGCGATGCTTTCTGGGCCGCAAGCTTCGACACGCCTGATGGCAAGCCTCTGTCCATGCGCAGTTTTCGCGGCAAGCTGCTGATGGTCAACTTCTGGGCCACCTGGTGTCCGCCCTGCGTCGAAGAGCTTCCGCTGCTGGACTTTTTCTACCAGGAAAACAAGGACAAAAACCTTCAGATCGTCGGCCTGGCGGTGGACCAGCCCAGCGCGGTGCGTACCTGGCTGCAAACCCGTCCGCTCAATTTTCCGGTGGGCATGGCCGGCCTGGGCGGCACGGAACTCAGCAAGTCCCTCGGCAACACATCCGGCAGCCTGCCGTTCACCGTGGTGTTCAGCCCTGCCGGCGTGCTGCTGCATCGGAAGATCGGCAAGGTAACGCCTGAAGAACTGGTGCAATGGACGCATCTGGTCTGACCGCTGCACGGGTAAAAGCCTCGCTGTGTTTGACTCGAGGCTGAAGCGCGTGAAACCGCGGATTTGCAGGCGGGCGGGTTGTGGCGGTGCCGGATTTGGCCCAAGCAACCAGAAACTGCCGACTTTGCCGGATACACCTTGAGGTAAACTCTCGATTTTTCAGTGCCCAAATCCGCTGCGTTGTCGGATAATCATCAGCCGATAGGCGCCGTAAGGCGAAATAAAACAAAGTAAGTGAACGATGCGGCAAGATCGGCCCGATGCGCCCTCTTTCCCTTTTTTCAGACCGTGCGTTCAAGAACCGCACCCCAGCCTCCACCTTCGTTGGAAAGAATCCATGGATCTAAGAAAACTCAAAACCCTGATCGACCTTGTTTCAGAATCCAATGTGTCCGAGCTTGAAATCACCGAAGCCGAAGGCAAGGTGCGCATTGTCAAGTCCAGCGGCGTTCCGGTGATGATGCAACAGCCTGCCATGAACATGGTGCCCAGCCAACAGGTCCAGACCGCGGCGCCCCTAACCCCAGCGCCCGAAGTGCCTGCGGCGCCAGCTGCCGGTCATGCGATCAAATCGCCAATGGTCGGCACTTTTTACCGCTCGTCAAGCCCCGGCTCCAATCCCTTTGCCGAAATTGGCAGCGTGGTCAAGGAGGGCGACACGGTCTGCATCATCGAGGCGATGAAGATTCTCAACGAGATTGAAGCCGACAAGTCGGGCACCGTCACGAAAATCCTTTCCGAAAATGGCCAGGCCGTCGAGTATGGCCAGCCCCTGTTCATGATTGAGTGACCGGGCCTGTTGCCCTTTATCGCCAGACCGGCCGCAACGCCGGCCCCATCGGCCAGACCAGGTACTTCGACGCATGTTTAAAAAAATACTGATCGCCAACCGCGGCGAGATCGCCCTGCGCATCCAGCGCGCCTGCCGTGAACTCGGCGTCAAGGCCGTGATGGTGTACTCCGAAGCCGACCGCGAGGCCAAATACATCAAGATGGCCGATGAAGCGGTTTGCATCGGACCGGCGCCGTCGGCGTTGAGCTACCTCAACATGCCGGCCATCATTTCAGCCGCCGAGGTGACCGATGCCGAGGCCATCCATCCCGGCTATGGTTTCCTGAGCGAAAACGCCGACTTTGCCGAGCGGGTCGAGAAAAGCGGCTTCAAGTTCATCGGCCCTTCGCCCGAGTCCATCCGTCTGATGGGCGACAAGGTGTCGGCCAAGCAGACCATGCTGAAAGCCGGCGTGCCCTGCGTCCCGGGTTCCGAGGGCGCCTTGCCGCCTGATCCGGCGTTCATCAAGCGGGTGGCCCGGCAGATCGGCTACCCGGTCATCATCAAGGCCGCAGGGGGCGGCGGCGGACGCGGCATGCGCGTGGTGCACACTGAAGCCGCGCTGCTCAATGCCGTGCAGATGACCAAGGCCGAGGCCGGCGCGGCCTTCGGCAACCCGGAGGTCTACATGGAGAAATTCCTGCAGAACCCCCGGCACATCGAAATCCAGATACTGGCCGACCAGTACAAGAACGCCGTCTGGCTGGGCGAGCGTGACTGCTCCATGCAGCGCCGTCACCAGAAAGTCATCGAGGAAGGCCCTGCGCCTGGCATTCCGCGCAAGCTGATCGAGCGCATCGGCGCGCGTTGCGTCACGGCAGTCAAGAAGTTTGGCTACCGGGGCGCAGGCACCTTCGAGTTTCTCTACGAAGACGGCGAGTTCTATTTCATCGAGATGAACACCCGGGTCCAGGTCGAGCATTCGGTCACCGAATGGATCACCGGCATCGACATCGTCAAGACGCAGATCATGGTGGCGGCCGGCGAGCGCCTGCCCTTTGCCCAGCGCGACATCCAGATCCGGGGGCATTCCATCGAATGCCGCATCAACGCCGAAGACCCCTACAAGTTCACCCCTTCGCCGGGACGCATCACCAACTGGCACCCGCCGGGCGGTCCGGGCGTGCGCGTGGACTCGCACATTTATTCCAATTACTTCGTCCCGCCCAACTACGACTCCATGATCGGCAAGATCATTGTTCATGCCGACACGCGCGAGCAGGCGCTGGCACGCATGAGCGCGGCCCTGGGCGAAACCGTGGTCGAAGGCATCAGCACCAACATTGCGCTGCACCGCGAACTCATGGTGGACGCCAAGTTCATGGACGGCGGCACC
>JBBSRS010000241.1:0-4663 GCA_038242795.1 Burkholderiales bacterium | reverse complement strand
ATCAATTATTTTGCGCCACTGGAGCTGTCGCAGCAGGCGATTGAAAGCATGGTCGAGCGCGGCGGCGGCTGGATTCTCAACCTTTCCAGCACCACATCGCTGCATCCCGACGCAGCGCCCTACGACCCGAAGAACCGGTCTTACCAGTTTCACCAGAATACCTCGCCCACGCTCTACGGCTCGACCAAAGCAGCGCTGGAGCGCACGTCTGCCGGCATGGCCTCCGAACTGGCGCCGGTGAACATTGCCGTCAACACGCTGGCACCTGTCGAGGCAGTGGCCAGTGTGGGAGCGCTGAAAACCGGTGCCATCGATGCCGTCGCGCACATGGAGCCCGAAGAAGCGATGGCCGAGGCCGCGCTGCAGCTGTGCTCGCGCCCGCAGGCACAACTCTCGGGCCGCTGCGTGCTGAGTTTGCCGCTGCTGCGCGAGTTGGGGGTGGCGGTACACATGCTCGATGGCAGCCAGCCGCTGCCGGGTTACAGCTTTTAAACCCTACCAGTCGGCAACAGTGTCCAGGCCGGTCAAGAAATCATTTTTTACCATGCACCCCACCGCACTGCGTGACCGCACGCTGATCGCCTTCATGCTGTCGGCCAGCCTGGCCTCGACCATTGGTGGGCTGCCGTTCAACCTGTTGCCGGTGATGCTGGGCAGCATGGCCGACTCCTTCGGACTGGACGCCGGCGCCGCCGGGCTGATGGGCTCGGTCTGCTTTGCTGGCTACCTGGTCGGCACGCTGGGCGCGCCACTGTGGATGAACCGGCTCAACTGGCGCGTGCTGACGGTGGTCAGCACGGCGGGCACCGCACTGTTCTTTGCGCTCAGCGCCGGGGTCAGCAGTGTGCCGGTGCTGTATGGCATGTGGGCGCTGATCGGCTTTTTTGCTTCGACCATGACCTGCCTGGGCATGCGCATTTTGTCGGACCTGCCCAACAAGGTACGCGCCTTTGGCGTGCGCCAGGGGGTCGAGCTGTCGGTGACGGCGCTGGTGCTGTTTGTGCTGCCGCCCCTGGTGATTGCGCATTTCAAATACCCCGGTGCGGCGCTGGCGCTGGCCGGTGTGGTGGCGCTGCTGGGCTTGTCGGCGCTGTGGGTGCCGCACGGCCCGCCCGGCGCCGGGGCACCGGCGCATGGCGCACCTGCGGCGTCTGCTGCCACCGGGCACCGCGCATTGCCCGCTGCCTCGTGGCGGGCACTGGCCCTGTTCTTTTTGTTTCTGGTGGGCAATATCGGCCTGTGGGCGTTCCTGGAGCGCATTGGCGCGTCGCTCAAGGTGAGTCCCACCGAGATGGGCATCGTCTTTGCGTTGCTCAAGCTGCTGGGGGGCGTGGCCGCCTTCAGCGTGGCGGCGCTGGGCGAGCGCCTGTCACCGCTGCGCGCCGCGCTGCTGGTGCTGACAGTCATTGGTGCAGGCCTGGCGCTTCTGGCCAGCGCCGGCACCACCGGGTTTGTCGGCTTTGCGCTGGGCGCGTGGATTTGGGAGTTTGCCTTCACCTGTGGCTGCGTGTTTCAGACCGCCGCCATTGCCCGCAGTGACCCGAGCGGCCGCGCCGTCACGCTGGTGCCCGGCGCCTTGCCCTGAGTTCGATGGCCGGGCCAGGCCTGGCCGGCCAGATCGTCGCGGGCGGCAGCTTTGGCGGCTTGCTGGTGTTTGCACTCGCTTCTTCACTGGTCCCGGTGCTGGCTTTCTGGTTGTGGCGCCCGCAAGTGGCGCAGTCGGCAGGAGACGCACACGTCGCCAAGCCCTGAAAAATGCCGCTTGGCAGGTGCTGGCTGGCGGTAAGGCAGCAAATCATGGGCTTAACCAGAACAGTACTGTCATCAAACTTGAAAAAGTAAAGGGTTTAAAGGAAAACCCTTAGTTCAAACGGGTGATGTTGCACGGTTTCATTGATTTGATACTTGCGCCATGGCCCCTACAAAAGCGGGGCTTGTGAAAAAAAAGAGTTCCCAAGGAACCGCAGTGGCTGAAAAGCCTGTTCTTTGAACCAAGGAGACACACCATGAAAAGCCGCCGTTCACGCTGGGTTCTTGCCGCCACCGTTGCCATTGCCCTGGGCACTTCGCTGATGAGCCTGCCGTCCCTCACGCCCCTGGCTTTTTCGAGCAGCGCGCTCCAAGCGGCCCACGGCGTTGACGCCACGCCTGCGGGCACGTCATGGCAAATGGCCATGACGTCCAATCGCTGGTAAGACGCGTTGCCTGGGGTGCGGGTACAGGCCCCCAACCTTTCCTGTCATCGTGGTCCTTTCTGTCATCCCGGGCTCGACCCGGGATCCATGCCTTTTACCCGAGGGCGCGTGGATTGCGCGTCTCCGGATCAAGTCCGGGGCAAGCTCAGTCAGCAATGAATCCATAAAATAAGCAGAGCTTCTACGGGTTGAGCAGTTTAGTAAATACAGGTAAAACAGGCTATAGCGCACGCTGGCTATGAATTGGAAGCTATCAAAAGCATAGTATTTAATCAGCGCCATGCACGCATGAAAAAAGGAGGCTATAGCCTCCTTTTTTCATTTTCTCACCGTCTTGCTGCTGCTTTTGCCTGGCCCCGGTTCAGGGGCGCAGGCACAACTGCAAGCCAGGCAAAGCCCCCGGCTCAGGCGGCTGCCCGCTCCCGGCGCTCGCGCGCCAGCGTCATGGCTGTGTCTTCAATCATGTCTTCCTGGCCGCCGACCATGCCGCGCCGGCCCATCTCGACCAGAATGTCGCGCGCCGGCACGCCGTATTTCTTCTCGGCGCGTTTGGCAAACAGCAGGAACGAGCCGTACACGCCGGCATAACCCAGCGTCAGCGCATCGCGGTCGATGCGGATCGGAAAATCCATCATCGGCACCACCAGGTCTTCGGCCACATCCTGAATCTTGAACACGTCCACGCCGGTCTCAATGCCCATCAGCGAGCACACGGCCACCAGCACTTCCATCGGGGTGTTGCCTGCGCCCGCGCCCAGGCCGGCGGCAGCCGCGTCGATGCGGTTGGCGCCGCATTCAATCGCGGTGATGGAGTTGGCCACGCCCATCGCCAGGTTGTGGTGAGCGTGAAAGCCCAGCTCGGTCTCAGGCTTGAGGGCGGCGCGCACGGCGCTCAGTTTTTCCTTCACGTCACCCGGCAGCAGGTGGCCGGCCGAGTCGGTCACATAGATGCAGTTGGCGCCATAGCCTTCCATCAGCAGTGCCTGGCTGACCAGCTTGTCGGCGCTGGCCATGTGCGCCATCATCAAAAAGCCGACGGTGTCCATGCCCAGCGCGCGCGCCTTGCTGATGTGCTGCTCGCTGACGTCGGCTTCGGTGCAGTGGGTGGCGACGCGGATGGTGCTCACGCCCAGGTCCCGGGCCATCAGCAAATGGTCGACGGTGCCGATGCCCGGAATCAGCAATGCCGACACCTTGGCGCGCTTCATCATCGGAATCACAGCGCTCAAATACTCCTCGTCGGTGTGGGCCGGAAAGCCATAGTTGACCGAGCTGCCGCCCAGGCCGTCGCCGTGGGTGACTTCGATCAGCGGCACGCCGGCGTCGTCCAGGCCGCAGGCGATGCCCTTCATTTCAGCCAGCGTCATCAGGTGGCGCTTGGGGTGCATGCCGTCGCGCAGCGTCATGTCGTGGACGGTGATTTTTTTGCCTTGCAAATTCATGGGGTGGCTCCTTGGGGGTTCAGGCGGTTCAGGCGGTGGCCAGGGCGGCGGGCGCGGCGCTGGCGGGCGTGGGGGTCAGCACCAGCGTGCCAGCGAGGATTTCCTCGGCAAACATCTCGGCGGTGCGGGCGGCGGCGGCGGTCATGATGTCCAGGTTGCCGGCGTACTTGGGCAGGTAGTCGCCCAGGCCCTCGACCTCCAGAAACACCGAAACGCGCTTGCCGTCAAACACCGGGCCGTTGACCAGCCGATAGCCGGGCACGTACTTTTGCACTTCCTTGATCATGTCGTGGATCGACTGCGTGATGGCGTCCTGGTCGGGCTCGGCTTCCAGCAGGCAATGCACCGTGTCGCGCATCATCATCGGCGGCTCGGCTGGGTTGATGATGATGATGGCCTTGCCCTTTTTGGCACCGCCCACTTGCTCAACCGCGCCGGCGGTGGTGCGGGTGAACTCGTCAATGTTCTTGCGCGTGCCGGGGCCGACCGACCGGGACGACACGGTGGCGACGATTTCGCCATAGGCCACGGCCTGCACGCGGCTGACAGCCGCGACCATTGGAATCGTCGCCTGGCCGCCGCAGGTGACCATGTTGACATTCATCTCGCGCTGGCCGACATGCTGCTTCAAGTTCACCGGCGGCACGCAGAACGGGCCAATGGCCGCTGGCGTCAGGTCGATCATCATCGCGCCTTGCGCATTCACCTTGCGTGAGTTTTCGGCATGTGCATAGGCGCTGGTGGCGTCAAAGACGATTTGCACGCCATCGTCCACCATGTGCGGAATCAGGCCATCGATGCCGTCCGAGGTGGTCTTGATGCCCATTTCACGGGCGCGCTTGAGACCGTCGGATTCAGGGTCGATGCCGACCATCCAGACCGGCTCCAGCACCAGGCTGCGTTGCAGCTTGGCCAGCAGGTCGGTGCCGATGTTGCCCGGCCCGATGAGGGCGCACTTGATTTTCTTTGAGGTCATAAAAGGGTTTCCTTAGTCTGAAAAAGCAATCGAGCAGCCGCCCAGGCCTT
>JBBSRS010000240.1:0-4668 GCA_038242795.1 Burkholderiales bacterium | reverse complement strand
GTCGCTTCGCCCACATGCCGGATGCCCAGGCCGAAAACAAAGCGCGGCAAGGTGGTGTGCTTGGACTTTTCCAGCGCCGCCACCAGGTTGTTGGCCGATTTGTCGGCCATGCGCTCCAGGCTGGCCAGCGACGCAAACCCGAGCTTGTACAAGTCAGGCAGCGTGCGGATAACGCCCGTATCGACCAGTTGCTCGACCAGCTTGTCGCCCAGGCCTTCCACCTCGACTGCCCGCTTGTGGGCGAAATGCAGGATGGCTTCCTTGCGCTGGGCAGCGCAAAACAGGCCGCCGGTGCAGCGGTAGTCGGCTTCGCCCTCTTCCCGAATCGCTGCCGAGCCGCAGACCGGGCACTGGCGCGGTATGCTGAACTGCGGCGCGTCCGGCACGCGCTTTTCAGGCAGCACGCTGACCACCTCGGGAATCACGTCGCCGGCACGCCGCACGATGACGGTGTCGCCGACGCGCACATCCTTGCGGCGCGCCTCGTCCTCGTTGTGCAGCGTGGCGTTGGTCACGGTCACGCCGCCGACAAACACCGGCGCCAGCTTGGCCACCGGCGTCAGCTTGCCGGTGCGTCCGACCTGGATGTCGATGGCCAGCACCGTGGTCAGCTGCTCCTGCGCCGGGTATTTGTGCGCCACCGCCCAGCGCGGCTCGCGCGTCTTGAAACCCAGCTCGCGCTGCAGCGCCAGGCTGTTGACCTTGTAGACCACCCCGTCGATGTCGTAGGGCAACTGGTCACGCTGTTCCCCGATGCGCTGGTGAAACGCAATTAATTCAGAAGCGCCCAGCACATGCTGCGTCTGCGCTGCGACCGGAAAACCCCATGATTTCAGGGTTTGCAGCAAGCCATAATGCGTGGCAAATTGCGGCCCACCCTGCGCCGGCGCCGTGACTTCGCCCACGCCATAGGCAAAAAATCGCAGCGGGCGCTGGGCGGCAATGGCCGGATCGAGCTGGCGCACCGCGCCGGCCGCGGCGTTGCGCGGGTTGACAAAGGTTTTCTGGTCGCGCGCGCGCTGCGCTTCGTTCAGGCGCTCGAAATCCGAACGCGCCATGTACACCTCGCCGCGCACCTCCAGCACAGGCGGCGCCTCTGGCGGCAGCACCAGCGGAATCTGGCGCATCGTGCGGATGTTGTGCGTCACGTCCTCGCCGATTTCGCCGTCGCCGCGCGTGGCGGCGTGGACCAGCACGCGGTTTTCGTAGCGCAGATTCATCGCCAGGCCGTCGAACTTGAGTTCGGCGACGTACTCGACAGGCGCGCCCTTCACCACGTCCAGCGCGGCCTGGGTCAGCGGCTGCGTGCGCCGGACGCCTTCGAGCTTGCCCTCGAACCGGCGCTGCTCCGTGGCCAGGTAGGTGCGCAGCTGCTGCTCGAACTTTTCGGCGCCTGCGGCCGACACATCGGTTTCGGTGCGGATCGACAGCATGGGCACGGCGTGGCGCACCGGCGCCAGATCCGCCATGGCCGCGCCGCCCACGCGCTGGGTCGGCGAGTCCGGCGTCACCAGCTCGGGGTGCTGCGCTTCCAGCGCCTGGAGCTGCTGGTAGGCGCGGTCGTACTCGGCGTCGGGCACCTCGGGCGCGTCCTGCACGTAATACTGGTGCGCCCAGCGGTCAAGCTGCGCGCGCAACTCATTCACTTCGTTTTTGATAGCAGGCAACACAGGTGCAGCATGCGCCGGGCCATCAAAGAGCCCCGAACTCGCAGTCGTGGATGCCGGCATGGTCTTAGCTGAACAACCGCCGGCCCAGCACCGAGCCGGCCGACAGTTCACGCGCATCCATGCGGTCATACAGTTCCTCCAGGTCGGCATGGATCGCCTCCATGGCCTGGGGTCTGACGAGGATGGCGTTTTCGTCGATGATCACGCCGTCCATGCTGCCCGCCAGCGCGATCGCCACTTCGCACATGCGGGCAAAAGGCCGTTCCGAGCGCAGCACCTGCGGCACGTCCAGCGACAGGACCACTTCATACAGGGCGGTCTGTTCGGGGTCTTCGGCCTGCGCGGCCTGCGAGTCAAAGCTCAGGCCCAGGATCGGGCCATGGCCGGCCTGACTGGCCGGCAGCAGCATGCGGCCCGGCGTCGAGGCCGGCATGAATCCCTGGCCGGCGGCGCATTGCTGCACGTAGCCCGGGCTCCAGGCGGTTTTCACGGCGCGCAGCGTGAAGCTCAGCTGCGCATCGTGCGCGCCGGCAAACTGGTCGAGGTCCCGGGCACGGGCCACCTCGCCCTGCATTTCGGCGAACTCGACTTCGCCGCCCATCGCATCGACAAATGCCTGCGTCTTCATGACGAATTCGGAGTATTCGATGGCGTTCAGGGCACCGGTGCGGTTGGCCAGCTGGACGCCGCACTGAAAAGCGCTGTAGCGGTGGCCGGCGGCAGGAATTTCCCATTCGCGGTTGTCCTCGCGCAACCCCTCGATGGCAAAAGGCTTGCTGCCGACCCGGCGCGTGCTCGGCATGGCCGCCAGCGCGGCGTCGCCCGAAACCGGCGACTCCAGCGTGACCGTCGCCATGGCGTCGATCAGGATGTCGAGCACCGGTTTTCGCTCGGGCGTGGTGAGCTGCGTCAGCGCCGCCAGGACGGCATCGGTGTCAAAGCTCGGCTCCTGCCGTTCCGGCAATCCATCGACGTCGTCCAGCTGAAAATAATTTTCCTGGCCTGGCGCTGGCGCGGGTTCGATGTCGGATGCCGGCTTGGGCGTGGCCTGTTTGGGCAGGTTCTTGCGGGCAGACCAGGCGCCGTGGGCAACGATGCCGACCAGGACCAGGCTGCCACCAACCGCCAGACTTATTTGTAATGTGCTCATGATGTGTGATGGGTTCAGGCTGTTTCGGCAAGGCTCAGGGCGGCCTGCATGTCAACGGCGACGATGCGGGACACGCCCTGCTCCTGCATGGTCACGCCAATCAGCTGCTGGGCCATTTCCATGGCGATCTTGTTGTGGCTGATGAATAAAAACTGGGTTTCTTTGCTCATGCTGGACACGAGTTTGGCATACCGTTCGGTGTTGGCGTCATCCAGCGGCGCATCGACCTCGTCCAGCAGGCAAAACGGCGCCGGGTTGAGCTGGAAAATCGCGAACACCAGCGCGATCGCCGTCAGCGCCTTTTCACCGCCCGAGAGCAGGTGGATGGTCTGGTTTTTCTTCCCCGGCGGCCGCGCCATCACCTGCACGCCGGCGTCCAGAATCTCTTCGCCGGTCATCACCAGCCGGGCATTGCCGCCGCCGAACAGCTCGGGGAACATGCGGCCAAAGTGGCCGTTGACGGCCTCAAACGTGCTGGACAGCAGATCGCGCGTTTCCATGTCGATCTTGCGAATCGCGTCTTCCAGCGTCGCCATGGCCTCGTTCAGGTCGGCCGACTGCGCATCCAGGAACTGCTTGCGCTCCCGCGCGATGCCCAGCTCGTCCAGCGCGGCCAGGTTCACCGCGCCCAGCGCATGGACGTCGCGCTGGATGCGGTCGATTTCGCCCTGCAGGCCGCTGATGCGGACATTGCCGGCCTGGATCGACGCCTCCACCGCCGGCAGATCGGCCTGCGCGTCAAGCAGCAGCTGCGCATACTGCTCAAAACCCAGCCGCGCGGCCTGCGCTTTCAGCTGGAATTCGGTGATGCGCTGGCGCAGCGGGTCGAGTTCGCGTTCCAGCGCGGCGCGGCGCTCGTCGCTGCTGCGCAGCCGGTGGGTCAGATCGTCGTACTGGCTGCGCTGGGCCAGCAGCTCGGCTTCGCGCGCCACCTTGGCATTCAGCGCATCCTGAAGCCCGCCCTGCGCCGCGGCATCGGTCAATCGCGCCAGTTCGTCGCGGGCACGGCCTTCTTCGGCGGCAACCGACGACGCCTGGGCGGTGGCCATGGCGATGGACCGGGCCAGTTCCTCGCGCCGCGCGGCCAGGGTGCGCAACGCAAACTGCGCTTCCTGCAGTTGCCGCTCCAGCGTGCGTTGCTGCTCGCGCGATTCTGCCCGCCGGCGCTCGGTGGCAACCACCCGGTCTTCCAGCTGGGCATGGCGCTCCTGGCTGTCGGCCAGCTGCATGTCCAGCGCTTCAAACTGCCCCTCGGCGATGACCTTGCGCTCCTGCAATTCCTCCAGCTGGGCTTCGATCTCGGCGATGTCGGCTTGAATCTGCTGGCTGCGCGCGCGCGCCTGCTCGGCCAGTTGCATCAGGCGCAGGACTTCGACCTGCAGCGCATGGCTCTGATTCTGCCCTTCGCCCGCTTCGCGGCGGGCTGTGGCCAAACGCTGGCTGGCGTCCAGGTAGCGGGCTTCGGCACGCGCCAGCGCTGCCCGCGCTTCTTCGCTGATCAGCACTTGCGCGCGCAGGCTTTTTTCCAGGTTGTCGATCTCCTGCGCGCGGGCCAGCAGCCCGGCCTGCTCGGAATCGGGCGCATAAAAACTCACGCTGTGTGCGGTGACGGCATGGCCGCCCATCACATAGATCGCCTGACCGGGCGCCAGCCGGTCGCGTGCCGCCAGGGCGTCGTCGAGCGTCGGTGCGGTGAAGCAGCCTTCCAGCCAGTCGTCCAGCAACGCCGACAACCCGGTATCGTTCAGGCGAAGCAGGTCGGCCAATGGCTTGAGAAGCAGCGCCGGATGGGCGCGGCGTGGTGCGTCGTCCTGCGGCGGTGTGTAGAACGACAGCTTGGCGGGCGGT
>JBBSRS010000239.1:0-4709 GCA_038242795.1 Burkholderiales bacterium | reverse complement strand
GCAGCCCTGGGCTTTACCTTGCTGTGGCAGGCATCGGGAACCATCAATTTTGCGCAGGGCGAATTCGTCATGCTGCCGGCTTTCATGATGCTGGGCTTCATGGCGCTGGGTGCGCCCCTGCTGCTGAGCTTTGTCTTCACCGTGCTGCTGGCGATTTTGGTGCTGGGCTGGATGTTCAAGCGCGGTGTGGTCGATCCGCTCTTCAAGTTCGGCATGATGCCCATCGTCGTGGCCACCATCGGCCTGTCGATCTTCATGCGCAACAGCGTGCGTGCCGGCTACAGCGCCGAAGCGCATCCTTTTCCCAGCCTGTTTGCGGACAGGATCTTTAATATTGCCGGTGTCACGGTGACGCTGCAGGACATGGGCACGTTTGCGCTGGCCATGGTCATCGTGATGGGAACGCAGGCTTTCCTGGCCAGGACCATCACCGGCCGCGCCATGCAGGCGGTGGCGCAAAACACCGAAAGCGCGACGGTGCTGGGCATCAATGTGCCGCGCATGATTTTCTACACCTTCGCCATCAACGCGGTGCTGGCCGTGGCGGCGGCGCTGCTGGTCACGCCGACCTACCTGGCCAAGTTCGACATGGGCGAAGGGCTGGGCACCAAGGCCTTTTTTGCCGCCATCATCGGCGGCTTCAACAATTCGCGCGGTGCGCTCGTGGGAGGCCTGCTCGTCGGTGTGTGCGAAAACCTGGCGGCCGCTTACATCTCACCGGCCTACAAGGATGCCGTGGCGCTGGTGATCTTCATGGTCGTGATTTTGTTCAAGCCACAAGGGCTGCTGGGCAAGAAGGAAGAGCGCAAGGTATGAGCCTACTTTTCAAGCACAAGTTTGCCGCGCTGTTCACGCTGGTCTGTGCATTGCTGATGCTGGTGGCGCCGCATTACCTGAAGAACTACGGGATCTACCTGCTGACCTACTGGCTGATCTTCATCATTGCCACCATGGGCCTGAACCTGACGGTCGGCTATGCCGGACAAAAGTCCCTGGGTCATGCGGCCTTCTTCGGCATCGGTGCCTACACCGTGGCGATCATGATGAAGGCCGGCATCAGCTTCTGGCTGGGCCTGCCTGCGGCGGCGCTGCTGTGCTTTGTGGTGGGACTGATCCTGGGCTTTCCGGCGCTGCGTGTGCAGGCGATCTACCTGGCCTTTGCCACGCTGGGGTTCAACACCGCTGTCTGGCTGGTGATGCGCAATGAGGAATGGCTGACCGGCGGCACCTTTGGCATCAACAACATTGCACGGCCGGAGGTTTTTGGCTATTCCTTCGAAGCCAACCGGCCTTATTACTACTTTGTATTGGCCATCACCCTGGCCATGGCGGGTTTGCTGTGGGGTTTGCTGCGCTCGCCGTGGGGCAAGGCCTTCAAGGCGCTGCGCGACAACCCGATCCGTGCCGAAAGCCTGGGGGTGGACATTCGCAGCTACACGCTGCTGAGCTTTGCCATCGGCGCGGCCTACGCCGGCGTCGCCGGTGCGCTGTTTGCCAGCCTGGTGCAGTTCATCGAGCCGGCACCGTTTGCGATTGCTGCCTCCATCATGATGTACCTGATGGTGGTGGTCGGCGGGGCCGGCTATTTTCTCGGGCCCGTCGTCGGCGCTGCCGTGGGCGTGGTATTGCCTGAATGGATGCGCGACGTGCCGGGCGTGGCCAACTGGTATTTGCCGTTGTTCGGCGCTGCCGTGGTGCTGTTGATGATCTGGCTGCCCGATGGCTTGCTCAGCATTCCCGACCGGCTCAAGGCCAAGCGGGCCGCGCGCACCGCCTCGGCCGCTCGCAAGGCAGCGGCCAGCCAGATTGGAGCCGCATGATGCCCAACGCCTTGTTGAAAGTGAACGGGCTGAAAAAGGCCTATGGCGCCATCCAGGCGGTGGGCGGGGTTTCCTTTGAGGTCATGCCTGGCGAGATCTTTGGGGTGATCGGCCCGAACGGCTCGGGCAAGACCACCATGTTCAACAGCGTGCTGGGCCAGATCACGCCCGACGCGGGATCGATTGAACTCAAGGGCAAAAACATCACCGGCCTGACGCCCTTGGAACTGAGCCGCCGGGGCGTGGGACGCACGTTCCAGACGCTGCAGGTGTTTGGCAAGATGACGGTGCGCGACAACCTGATCGTCGCCGCGCAGGAGCACAAGGGCACGATGCTGAGCCGGATATTCGCCCCCGGTGACTCCGGCCTGGGGGGCAAAGCCGACGCACTGATCGACCAGTTCCGCATTCGGCATGTGGCCGACACACTGGCCGGCACCCTGAGCTATGGCCAGCAAAAGCTGGTGGACATTGCCATGGCCTTCATGGCCGAACCCGACCTGGTGCTGCTGGACGAACCCTGCGCCGGGGTCAACCCGAGCCTGGTCGGCGGCATCTCAAGCCTGCTCAAGGCGCTCAACCAGAACCCGAAATTTGGCCGCCAGAGCTCGTTCATCGTGATCGAGCACAACATGGACTTCGTGATGGATTTGTGCCACCGGATCATGGTGATGGTGGAAGGCCAGGTGATGGCGATTGGCACGCCGGCCGAGATCCGGGCCAACAAGCAGGTGCTGGACGCCTACCTGGGGAACTAGCAGCCCCCTGTCTCGGCGCACTGCGTGTCGCCGGACTTCCCCCCAGGGGAACACCGCCTGCGGCCCGGCAAAGCCGGTTCCACGGCGGTTGCTTGAAAAGAGTGTGTGGGCTTTCAGGAATTAAGGATGGCGTAAATGACAAGCGACATTAGCATTGAATTTGACGATGTGGTGGCAGGCTACAAGGACTTCATGATCCTGAACAACCTGTCGTTCAAGGTGCGCCAGGGCTCGATCACGCTGCTGCTCGGCCCCAACGGGGCAGGTAAATCGACCGTGCTGAAAACCCTGTTTGGCTTGCTCAAGCCGCGCCAGGGGCGCATTTTGCTGAATGGCGAAAACACCATCGGCGCCACCCAGAAGGAACTGCTGGCCAAGGGCATTGCCTTTGTGCCGCAGGGCCGCAATCTGTTTGGCCAGCTGACCGTGTTCCAGAACCTGGAACTGGGCGGGATCACGCTGGGCACCAGGATCACACACGAGCGCATTCCGGAAGTGCTGGCGTTTTTCCCGCGCGTCAAGGAACGGCTGCATTCACAGGCGTCGGCCTTGTCGGGTGGCGAGCAAAAGCAGCTGGAGGTGGGGCGTGCGCTGTTGCTGCGGCCCAAGGTGCTGTTGATCGACGAGCCTTCGATTGGCCTGTCGCCGCTGGTGGTGCAGGACGTGTTCAAGCTCCTCAGAAAGCTGGCTGACCAGGGCACCACCGTGCTGATGGTCGAGCAGAACGTGAAAAGCGCCTTGAAGATGGCCGACGACGCGATTGCACTGGAATCGGGCCAGCTCGTGCTGCACAAAAAAGCGTCCGAGTTGCTGGCCGATCCCAACATCGAGCGCCTCTTCCTGGGGGGTGGCCATGTACCCGGCGCGGCAGCCACCGCACCCATCCCCCAGCCTTGACGCCCCGGCATCGACAAATTTTTCCACTGAACGGGCCATCACCATGAGCAGCAGCCTTCAAACCCTCGTCGCCGACCGTGAAACGATTCAGGAACCCGCCAATCCGCTGGGTCTGAATGGCATCGAATTCATCGAATACACCACCGCCAAGCCGCAGGCGCTGGGGCAGGTGCTGGAAATGATGGGTTTTCGTCCGATTGCGCGTCATCGCTCGCGTGAAATCATGCTGTACCGCCAAGGCGGCATGAACGTCATCGTCAATGCCCACATTCCGGCCATGCCCAATGGCGCGCTGCCTGCCGACAAACCGGTGCTGGCCGCTGTGGCGCTGCGTGTGCGCGATGCCGCTGGCGCGTATTCGCATGCGCTGGAAAAAGGCGCCTGGGCCGTGCCGCCGCGTGTCGAGGTCATGGAGCTGAACATTCCGGCAATTCATGGCGTGGGCAAGAGCCGCCTCTATTTTGTCGACCGCTACGACAAATTCTCGATTTATGACGTGGATTTCGTCCCAATCCCGACGGTGGACCAGCATCCCCCCGCCGTGGCCGGACTGCATTTCTTCGGCATCGTGCAGTACATCGGCAATGACCGCACCGGGGACTGGACCGAGTTTTACCGCGAGCTGCTGGGCTTTACCGACCTGCCTGATGATCAGCGTTTCGGCATATTGCCCAAGGGCCGGATCCTGCAGAGCCCGTGCCCGCCTTCGTCACGCTTTTTCCTGCAGCTGATCGAGCCCGAGGCCAGCGTGCTGGATGTGGAAAACAACGAAACACTGCAGCGTGTCGGGCTGGGCTGCCCTGACGTGCTGGCCGGCGTGGACGCGCTGGGCAAACGCGGCGTGGAATTTCTGGCGTCGCGCGGCGTGCACACCGAGGACCGTGGCGCGCTCACCACCACCTGGATGGGCAGCGTGAGTTTCGAGCTGGTCCACGACCCGCGCTGAACAGGCAGGAATCCATCATGAACCACACCATCGGCAACATTGGCGATTTCGGCATGGACACGATTTCGCTGGCCGGCACGCTGGAGGCCAAGCTCAAGGCGGTGCGCGAAGCCGGTTTCACCCAGATCATGCTGTCGGCCCGCGACCTCGTGGGCCACCCGGACGGCATGGAGGCCGCCGTGGCCGCCGTGAAGGCCAGCGGCTTGCGCGTGACCGGTTTTCAGGTGCTGCGCGACTTTGAGGGCCTGAGTGGGCACCTGCATGACTACAAGATTGACATCGCCAAAT
>JBBSRS010000238.1:0-4728 GCA_038242795.1 Burkholderiales bacterium | reverse complement strand
GTTCGGCCCAGGCTGGCGTGAACCGGTCACGGCGGCGCCCACCGTCGGGAACTGCTCTGCCCGGCGAATCTGGAACTGCGCCCTGGCCTGCTCGATGTTGAGCACGGCCACGCGCAGGTCGCGGTTGTTGAGGAGCGAGGCTTCGATCAGCTGGCGCAACCGGGCGTCGCTGAAAAACGTCTGCCACTGGATGTCGGCAGCGGCCACGTCGTTGCCTGTGGTGGTGGACGCGGCGGCTGTGGCGCTCAACGCCGGCCAGTCGGTGGCGATGGGTGCTGCCGGACGCTCATAGGTCGGGATCATCGAGCAGCCGGCCAGCAGCACTGCACTGCTCACGGCCAGGCGCTGGAAAAGGCTTGTCTTATTCATGTGCTGGCTTTCCTTCTGGTTCGCCCTTGCCTGCCGCCTTGGCATGGTCGGCGTAAATCTTTTGCTGGCGTGCGCTGCCCTTGAAAAAACCACGCACGACCACGAAAAACACGGGCACAAAAATCACTGCCAGGACGGTGCCGGTGATCATGCCGCCGATCACGCCGGTGCCGATGGCACGCTGGCTGGCCGAGCTCGCGCCGGTTGCAATGAACAAGGGCACCACGCCCAGCGTGAAGGCCAGCGAGGTCATGATGATCGGACGAAAACGCAGGTGCGCAGCCTCCAGCGCCGCCTCCATCAGCGATTTGCCTTCGGCCTGCAAGTCCTTGGCGAACTCGATGATCAAAATCGCGTTCTTGGCGGACAGGCCGATGATGGTGATGAGACCAATCTGGAAGTAAACGTCATTGGGCAACACGCGCAGCCAGACCGCAGCCACCACGCCCAGCACGCCCAGCGGCACCACCAGAATCACGGCCAGCGGAATCGACCAGCTCTCGTACAGCGCTGACAGCACCAGGAACACCGCCAAAATGGCAAAGGCATACAGGATCATCGCTGACGAGCCCGCCGCCCTTTCCTCGCGCGACGGGCCGGTCCACTCATAGGTAAAGCCGGCAGGCAACTGCGCGGCCAGCTTCTGCATCTCGTCCATCGCCTGGCCGGTGCTGTAGCCCGCTGCTGCATCGCCGGCGATCTTGACAGCGGGATAGCCGTTGTAGCGCACCATCTGCATCGCACCACTGGTCCAGCGCGTGGTGGCAAAGGCAGACAGCGGAACGGCCTTGCCCTGGTTGTTGACAACGTTCAGCTGGAGCAAATCGTCAGGCTGCATGCGCGCGCTGGCATCGGCCTGCACCACCACGCGCTGCAGACGTCCGCGGTTGGGGAAGTCGTTGATGTAGCTGGAACCGAGCGAGGTGGAAATGGCGCTGTTGATCGCGGCATAGCCCACGCCCAGCGCATTGGCCTTGTCACGGTCAATGTCCAGCGCCAACTGTGGCGCGTCTTCCAGTCCTTCCGGGCGAACTGCAGCCAATACCGGACTTTTTGCCGCCATGCCCAGCAACTGGTTGCGCGCGGCCATCAGCGCCTCATGGCCCTGGGTGTTGCGGTCTTGCAGCCTGAATGTGAAGCCGGTGGCATTGCCCAACTCGGAAATCGGCGGGGGGGACAGCGCATATATACTGGCATCGCGAATTTTCGAGAATTCCATCGAGGCGCGCATGGCCACGGCGGCGGCTGTGTGATCCTGCCCCTTGCGCTCGGACCAGTCTTTCAGCGGCACGAAGGCCAGCGCAGCGTTCTGACCCCGGCCGGTAAAGCTGAAGCCGAGGATGGCCACGATATTTGCCACTTCAGGCTGCTTCAGCACATAGGCTTCCACCTGCTTGATGGCTTCAAGCGTGCGTTGCTGCGTGGCGCCGGGCGGCAACTGCGTACTGACAATGATGTAGCCCTGGTCTTCATTGGGCAGGAAGGACGACGGCAGCCGCAGATAGCCCACGGCCACGGCGGCAATGATGGCCAGATAGACCACCGCCATGCGGCCGCTGCGTTTGAGCAGGCGCGCCACCCAGCCTTCATAGCCCTTGGCGGTGCGCGTGAAGCGGCGGTTGAATGCCCCGAAAAAGCCTTTCTTTTCATGGTGATGGCCGGCCTCGACAGGCTTGAGCAACGTGGCGCACAGCGCCGGCGTCAGCGACAGCGCCAGGAATGCAGAAAAAGCAATGGCCGTGCCCATGGTGGCCGCGAACTGGCGGTAGATATTGCCAATCGAGCCACTGAAAAAAGCCAGCGGCACGAATACCGTGATCAGCACCAGCGACATGCCGATGACGGCACCGGAAATCTGGCTCATCGCTTTTCGCGTGGCTTGCAGCGGCGGCAGGCCTTCCTCGCTCATGATGCGCTCGACGTTTTCAACGACAACGATGGCATCGTCCACCACGATGCCGATCACCAGCACCATGCCAAACATGGTCAGCACGTTGATCGAAAAGCCCATCGCCAGCAAGGCGCCAAAGGTGCCCAGCAAGGCCACCGGCACCACCAGCGTCGGAATGATGGTGTAGCGCCAGTTCTGCAAGAACAAAAACATCACCAGAAACACCAGCACCAGCGCCTCGACCAGCGTTTTGGCCACTTGCTCGATGGAAATCGACACGAAGTTGGAGCTGTCGTAAGGAATTGCCCACGTCACGCCCTTGGGAAAGAAGGGTTGCAACTGATCCAGCTTGGTGCGCACGGCCTTGGCCGTGGCCAGCGCGTTGCCTGAAGGCGACAGCTGCACGCCAATCGCGGCGGTCGGCTTGCCGTTCAGGCGCGAGGTGATGGCGTAGCTCTCGATGCCGATCTCGATGCGAGCGACGTCGCTGAGCCGGACGGTGGAGCCGTCGTTGTTGGCGCGCAGCACGATGTTGCCGAACTCCTTGACACTGGCGAGTTGGCCCGGAACGATGACGGTTGCCGAGATGGCCTGGTCGGCAACAATCGGCAATTCACCGATGCTGCCCGAGGCGACCTGAGCGTTCTGCGCCTGGATGGCGGCGTTGACGTCCGAGGCCGCCAGGTTGAAACCCGTCAGCTTGACCGGATCGACCCAGATGCGCATGGCCCGCTCGGAGGCAAACAATTGCGCCTGGCCCACGCCGTTGACGCGCTGAATCTCGGGCAGCACGTTGCGCGAAACGTAGTCCGCCAGGTCATACACGTTGTAGTTGGGGTCCTCGCTGGTGATGGTTGACACCAGGAGAAAGTTGGAGGAGGCCTTGTCGACCCGCACGCCCTGCTGGTTCACCGAAGCCGGCAAACGCGGCGACGCCCGCGACAGGCGGTTTTGGACATCGACCTGTGCCAGATCGGGATTGGTGCCGGGCTCGAAACTGATGGAAATCTGTCCCGTGCCGTTCGCCTGGCTGGTCGATTCGATATAAGCCAGACCCGGCGAGCCGTTCATCTCGCGTTCGATGACCGACAGCACGCTTTGGTCCAGCGTTTCAGCTGAAGCGCCGGGGTAAGTAGCGGTGATGACGACGGTCGGAGGCGCCACCGGCGGGTATTGCGACACCGGCAGCTGGGTGATGGACACCAGGCCCATCACGATGATGAAAAGCGTGATCACCCACGCAAAAATCGGGCGATCGATAAAAAACTTGGCCATGAATCGTCTCTCCTTACTTCGCCGCAGCTGACGAAGCGGGAGCGGGAGCAGACGCACCAGCCGAAGCCGCTACGGCGGGTGCCGGCGCCGCTCCGGGCGGCTGCCAGGCGACTGCGTTGACGGTGGCGCCAGGCGGCAGGCGCTGCAGTTTCTGGAAGCCATCAACCACCACCTGCTCGCCGGCTTTCAGGCCATCAAGCACCACCCATTTGTTGTTTTGCGCGCCACTGATGGTGATCTTGCGCTTGCTGATCTTGCCGTCAGGACCCACCACCGTGACCTCGTCACCCTGCTGGGTGCGCGTGACCGCCTGTTGCGGCAAGGTGATGGCATTGGTCGCCTGCGCCTGCTCCACCCGCACGCGCACATAAAGGCCGGGCAGCAACTGTCCATCGGGGTTGGGCACCTCGGCGCGCAATGTGATCTGGCCGGTCGTGGGGTCCACCGTCAGGTCGGTGAAAAGCAGCCGACCGGCTCGCGCATATTCACTGCCGTCTTCCAGCACGATTTTGACGCTTGCGGCGCTTGAACCGCTGGCGCGCTTGAACTGGCCGCTTTGCATGGCGGTGCGCAGCTTCAACGCGTCCGAAGCCGATTGCGTGAAATTGACATACACCGGGTCGATTTGCTGGATGACCGCAAGTTGCGTCGCGTCGCCCTGCCCGACCAGCGCGCCTTCGGTCACCAGCGAACGGCCGATGCGGCCTGAAATCGGCGC
Organism: Burkholderiales bacterium; assembly: GCA_038242795.1. Lineage (GTDB taxonomy): Bacteria > Pseudomonadota > Gammaproteobacteria > Burkholderiales > Burkholderiaceae_C > Polaromonas. The sequence continues at coordinate 475 of JBBSRS010000238.1, read as the reverse complement.
CGTCACCGAGGCGTAGCCCAGCGTGATGTTGGCAGTCTGCACATTGGCCTTGCCCAGGGCCACATCGGCCGCGGCCTGCTTTTGCGAGGCGACGGCATTGGCGTATTCCTGCTTGCTGATGGCGTTGGCTTCGACCAGCGGCTTGTAGCGGTCGGCCAAGGCAGTGGCCTGCGCCAGGTTGGCCTCGGCGCGCGCCTGCCCGGCCCGCGCACTGGCGGCTGCCGCCGCATACGGCGCGGCATCGATCGTGAACAGCGGCTGGCCCGCCTTCACGTCACTGCCTTCGCGGAACAGCCGCTTTTGCAGGATGCCTGCCGCCCGCGCTCGAACTTGCGCGACGCGCGAGGCTTCCAGCCGCCCGGGCAATTCGGTGACAAGACCGACATCGCCCGGCGTGACCGTCACCACGCCGACCTGGGGTGGTGGGGGCGCCGCGGCTGGAGCCGCAGCGGGCGCATTGCCCTTGCCGCAACCC
>JBBSRS010000237.1:0-4731 GCA_038242795.1 Burkholderiales bacterium | reverse complement strand
GTGACCCGCAGGTCAAGCTTGACGCGTGGGAACAGCGCCAGGTAGCGGGGAATCAGGTAGCCCAACGTGCTCTGGGCCAGCGTGACCGGGCTGGTCACGCGCACCAGGCCGCGCGGCTCGACCTGCAACTGCGCCACCGCATCGGCGGCGGCGAGCGCTTCGTCGCGCATGGCGCTGCAGTGGCGCAGGTAAATGTCACCCACCTCGGTCAGCGAGAGCTTGCGCGTGGTGCGCTGCAGCAGGCGAACGCCGAGGCGCACTTCCAGTTCGGCCACCCGGCGCGACAGCCGCGACTTGGGCACGCCCAGCGCCCGCCCGGCAGCGGCAAAACCGCCCCGCTCGGCCACTTCGGCAAAGTACAGCATGTCGTTCAGGTCTTCCATTTGCGTGCTCCGTGGCTTGCATTGTCCTGTATATAGAACGATTCATCGCGATATTGGCGACTTATCAAGGCATTGGCTTGCCCAGACAATCTATCCATGGTGAAAACCAGACCATCGCTTTCACAAAATCTTTAACCCAGGAAATTTTCCATCATGACCAAGCTTCTTCACATCGACTCCAGCATCCTCGGAACCAACTCGGTGTCGCGCCAGCTGACCGCGCAAATCGTGGCCTCATGGCTCGCGGCCCATCGCGCCACTGATGTCAGCTACCTTGATCTGGCGGTGGACACGCCCAGCCATTTATCGGCCGAGTCGCTGGGCTTTCGCCTGCCTGCCGGCGCAGCCGAACCGAGCGATGCGCAGCAGCGCGAAAACGCCGTGTCCGAAGCGCTGGTGTCGCAATTCCTGGCGGCCGATGTGGTGGTGATCGGCGCGCCGCTGTACAACTTTTCCATTCCCAGCCAGCTCAAGTCCTGGATTGACCGGGTGGCGCAGGCTGGCCGCACCTTCAAGTACACCGACAAGGGCCCGGTCGGCCTGGCCGGCGGCAAGACCCTCATCGTGGCATCGACGCGTGGTGGCATGTATTCGACCAGCGATGCGGGCAACGCCATGGAGCACCAGGAAAGCTACTTGAAAACCATCTTCGGTTTTTTGGGCGTGACCGATGTGCGTTTTGTCCGGGCTGAAGGCCTGGCCATGGGCGAAGCCGGGAAAGCCGCCGCACTGGCTTCTGCCGAACTGGACATCCTGCGGCACACCCACAGCGCGGCTAACCAGCCCCAGGCCGCACAAGTGGCATAAAGCCCGCTATTTGCCGACAATGTCGAGCTTGTAAACCTTTTCCGTTCCCACGCGGTCCGATTTGGTGGTGTAGTAGCCGTCCGAGGTCTTGACGACCAGCCGGCACCATTCTTCGCTTTCGGCACGTTTCCAGTCGATGAGGACGCAATAACGCCCGTCACCCGACAGGTGCCACTTGCCAAGCGCTGTGGTGTTGCGCCCTGTTGTCATCCGGTTGCCGGTCGAAACCACGAACGACCCATCGTATCGTTGGTCCAGGCGTGGAGGTTGCCTTTTTCATTGAGTCGCCGGATCGCAGCGCCAGGCAGGAGTTGTTGCAGTTCGTCTTTGGACAGGATGTGGGGCTGCAGGCGTTCCAGATCGCTCACCACCTTGGCAGGCTGGGAGGGTTGGTCAGCAGCCAGCGCAGGCAGGATGAAAAGGGTTAAAAGTGAAATGACCGGTCTGGACTTCATGCCAGTCTCCTGAGTTTTTGCCAGCTTAAACTCAATCCATGGCGCCGCGCCTGGTTTTTTTCGCAGGCACATTCCAATTGATCAGCACTCGCCAATTCCGGCAAGGCACGGCATCGGCGCGCATGGCATTCTGGAATCGGCTGGGCTTCAGGCGTGTTGCCTGACCCAGGCCACATAGGCATCGACCCAGCTTTGCAAAAATTTCTGGCTGGCCTCGCCAATATTGCCATCCGTGCCATACAGCCCTTCCTTGTTCTGGATGAAGGCTTCGGGCTGGCCGAGCGTGGGCATGTTCAGGTAAGCCAGGATATTGCGCAGATGCTGCTGCGCGGTGGCCGTGCCGATCGGGCTGACTGAAACGCCCATGATGCCAGCCGGCTTGCCGTTCCACACACTTTTCCCGTACGGACGCGAAGCATGGTCAATCGCGTTTTTGAGCACCCCCGGGATTGAGCGGTTGTATTCGGGCGTGAAAAACAGCACGCCCTGCGCGGCCGCAATCTCGCCCTTCAGGCGTGTCACCTCCGCGGAGGGATGGCCATCGTCGTCCTGGTTGTACAACGGCAAGTCGTCAATCCGGACCTGGGTGAAACTGAAATCGGCCGGAAACAGCTTTTCAACCGCATCGGCAAACTTCTGGTTGAACGAATCCTTGCGAAAACTGCCGACCACGACGGCGATTTGGTACTGAGCCATGAAATACCTCCAGACAACCGACCGGCAAACCGGTCCGGCGGTTGGTGAAAGAAAGCAACGCGAACGGGCCATTATGCAAATCCCGGCCAGATTCTGCGGGCCGGGGCCATGCAACCCGGCCACGCAATGCACGGTCATTGATCCAAATCCTGTTTCCCGGACGTTTACTGCACCGTACTTCAAACCCGGACCTGTCAAGGCATTACCATTATGGGTATTGACAAGTGCATTCCCTGAGACATGTGAATCGCCAGGAAATGCCGAAGCGCCTGAAAGCGCCTTCACCCCCTAGCCACAAGGATCCCGATGAAAAGAGTTGATGATTTCCGCCTGAAATTCGGCCAAAAGGAACTGGTGCCGATCATGATTGGTGGAATGGGCGTCGATATTTCCACCGCCGAGCTGGCACTGGAAGCGGCGCGCCTGGGCGGCATTGGCCATATTTCCGACGCGCTGGTGCATGATGTGTCCGACCGCCGCTTTGACACCGAATTCGTCAAGGGCAAGACCAAGTTCTACAAGAGCAACATCACCAATTCGGACAAAAGCAGCGTCCAGTTCGACCTGGGCCAGCTGGCAGAGGCTACCAAGCTGCATGTTGGCAGGACCATGGAAGCCAAGCGCGGCGACGGCATGGTGTTTGTCAACGTGATGGAAAAGCTGACCATGAACTCGCCGCGCGACACCTTGCAGGTGCGGCTCAATTCGGCGCTGGACGCGGGCATCGACGGCATCACCCTGAGCGCCGGACTGCACCTGGGCTCGTTTGGGCTGATGGCCGATCACCCGCGCTTTCGCGATGCCAAGATGGGCATCATCGTGTCGTCGGTGCGCGCCCTGCAGTTGTTCCTGCGCAAGACCGCCCGCCTCTCCCGGCTGCCCGACTATGTGATCGTCGAAGGCCCGCTGGCCGGCGGCCATCTGGGCTTTGGCCTGGACTGGGAAAAATACGACCTGGCCACCATCGTGGCCGAGATTGCGGCTTTCCTGAAAACCGAGCAACTTGACATTCCCCTGATCGCCGCCGGCGGCATCTTCACCGGCAGCGACGCGGTGGGTTTTCTGGAAAACGGCGCGGCGGGGGTGCAGGTGGCCACGCGCTTCACGGTGTCCAACGAATGCGGCCTGCCGGCCGAGGACAAGCAGGAATACTTCCGCGCCAGCGAAGCCGACATCACGGTCAACACCATCTCGCCGACCGGTTACCCGATGCGCATGCTGAAAAGCTCGCCGGCCATTGGCTCGGGCATCCGGCCCAACTGCGAGTCCTACGGCTACCTGCTCGACGGCAACGGCAACTGTGCCTACATCACCGCCTACAACGAGCAGATCGCCCTGCACCCGGATGGCAAGAACATTTCGGTCATGGACAAGACCTGCCTGTGCACCCACATGCGCAACTACAACGTCTGGACCTGCGGCAGCAGCACCTACCGCCTGAAGGACACGACGCGCCTTCAGCCCGACGGCACCTACCTGACCCTGAGCGCCGAGCACATCTTCCGCGACTACCAGTTCAGCGTGGACCACCAGGTGATGCTGCCCGCCTGAGCACCTGGGTACCCTTGTCACTTCAGCCATGCCACACGGACAAAATGCATGAATGAACAGGTGGCCCGGGATGTGGTCCTGGTTCGCGCCATTGAAACGGCGGACCCCGCGCGCGAAATCCTGAGCGAGGACGACCGCCGCCATGCCAGCCGCAGTGCGACGGAACTGGCACAGTGGCAGGCATCCCACGCGGGCTTGCCCGTGACGGCAGACACCTTTTTGCAGCAGCGCGCCGGTCAGATTCTCCAGCACCTGTCCGAGCGGCATGCGGCGTTTGGCGCCATTTCTCATTGGCCGGGCAAGCTGAATTTGTTCTGGGCCGGGCTGCCGGTCGTGGCCCTGCTGGCCGGCATTTTTCTGGACCGGATCACCGACCCGCACCGGGTTGATTTGCTGTCGGCGCCGCTGCTGCTGATCATCGGCTGGAACCTGCTGGTCTATGCAAGCCTGCTGGTCTGGCGCTGGCTGCCGTTTGGCAAACTGAAGACCTCCGGATCGACTGTGGTGCGCCTGCTCAGCCTGGGCCGAACGCATCTGCCGCGCAAGCTGCCGCCGGTGCTTGCCAGTGCCTTATTGGCGTTCATGGCCGAGTGGGTCCAGCTCAGCCGGCGGCTGACGCTGAACCGGCTGGCCCGCACCCTGCATCTGGGCTCGGCCCTGTTCGCCATCGGCGCGGTGCTTTCGCTGTATGCGCGCGGGTATGTCGCGCAGTATTCGGCAGGATGGGAAAGCACTTTTCTGGATGCGGGCCAGGTTCACGCCTTGCTGTCGGCGCTGTTCATGCCGGCCATGGCGATTTTTCCGCTGCAGGGGTTTTCGCTGGCCGACATCGAAGCCCT
>JBBSRS010000236.1:0-4757 GCA_038242795.1 Burkholderiales bacterium | reverse complement strand
GCCGAATCTTTCGGCTATTGCGCCCCGCCTGACAACCGCAGCGCACGTTCTGCAACCCTGGAAACGGCGCAGGCGGCCCTGCCACTGGACCGGGCGATGCTGCCCCTGGGAGGCCGGGCACCCAAACGCCCGGCGGCGCGTACCAGCGAAGAGCTGATGCGCCGCTATTACTGGACAGCCAATCCGTTCACACAGCTCAATCAGAACCTGCTGCTGAACAACGAAGAGAAGCTCAGCCCCTGCAATTACCCGCTGCGCCCGCTCAATGCGCGCTTTCTGGACAAGGCCGGCATGCTCGAAGTTGTCAGCGACGACCTTTACCTGCGCGAGCCGCACGCCATCCTGGAAACCTTCCTGCTGTTCGAAACCCACGTCGGCATACGCGGCTTGTCGGCGCGCACCCTGCGCGCGCTCTACAACGCTCGGGGCGTGATGAATGCGAAATTCCGCGCTGACCCGACCAACAGGGCGACTTTCCTGCGTATCCTGCAGCAGCGCCAAGGCATCACCCATGCCATGCGGCTGATGAACCAGACCTCGGTGCTGGGGCGCTACCTCTGGGTTTTTCGCAATATCGTGGGACAGATGCAGCACGACCTGTTCCACGTCTACACCGTCGACCAGCACATCCTCATGGTGCTGCGCAACATGCGGCGTTTTTTCATGGCCGAGCATTCGCATGAATACCCGGTGTGCTCGCAATTGGCCGCAGGCTGGGACAAGCCGTGGATCCTGTACATTGCCGCGCTGTTCCATGACATTGCCAAGGGACGCGGTGGCGACCATTCCGAACTGGGCAGGAAGGAAGTGCGCATTTTTTGCCGCCAGCACGGCATTGCCGCGGAAGACACGCGGCTGATCGAATTCCTGGTGGGCGAACACCTGAGCATGAGCCGTGTTGCCCAGAAGGAAGACCTGAGCAACCCGGAAGTGATTGCCGCGTTTGCCCAGCGGGTCGGCAACGAACGTTATTTGACGGCCCTGTACCTGCTGACCGTGGCAGACATTCGCGGCACCAGCCCGAAGGTGTGGAATGCCTGGAAAGGCAAGCTGCTGGAAGACCTGTACCGCTACACGCTGCGCGTGCTGGGCGGCCGCGCCCCCGATGCCGCCGCCGAGATCGAGGCCCGCAAGCGCGGCGCGCTGACACTGCTGGCCCTGCATGCCGAACCCTTCCAGGCCTACAAGGCGCTTTGGGACACGCTGGACGTCAGTTATTTCATGCGCCATGAAGCCGCCGACATCGCCTGGCATGCCCGGCACCTGTCGCGCCACATCGGCAAGGCGGTGGTGACGGTGCGCGTGCGCCCGTCGGCGGCCGGCGAAGGCATGCAGGTGCTGGTCTACACGCCCGATGCGCCGGACCTGTTCGTGCGCATTTGCGGCTTCTTTGACAAATCCGATTTCAGCATCCTGGACGCCAAGGTGCACACCACCAACAACGGCTTTGCGCTCGACACTTTCCAGGTCACCAGCGAACCGCTGGAAGAGCATTACCGAGAACTGGCCACCATGGTCGAGGTGAACCTGAGCCGCATCCTGGAAGAAAAAGGCCCGTTGCCCCCCCCCAGCAAAGGCCGGGTGTCGCGACGCGTCAAAAGCTTTCCGGTGACCCCCCGCGTCGACCTGCGGCCGGATGAGAAAGCCCAGCGCTGGCTGCTCAGCGTGTCGGCCAGCGACCGGGTGGGCCTGCTGTACCTGATTGCCCGGGTGCTGGCCAACCACCACATCAATGTCAAGCTGGCCAAGGTCACCACGCTGGGCGAGCGCGTCGAGGACACCTTCCTGATCGACGGGCCGGAACTGCAGCACAACAAGGCGCAGATCGCGATTGAAACCGAGTTGCTGAAAGCGTTGAGTGATTGATACACCCCATCGTCCTCACTGCGCTTCGCTGCGTGTAGTTCCTTTCCCCCTTGCAGGGGGCGACGCTTGGTGCAGACGGGGAAGCGCAGAGTCTCTGCCTGACCTGGGTGATTTTTTGCCCGGTCAGTCGTCGCTGGACGCGTCCAGGCCGGGAAACAGCACCTCGGTGTAGCCGAACTGGCTCAGGTCGCGAATGCGCATCGGGTACAGCTTGCCGATCAGGTGGTCACATTCGTGCTGCACCACGCGCGCATGGAATCCGTCCACCGTGCGGTCGATCGGGTCGCCATACTGGTCAAATCCGGTGTAGCGAATGTGCGAAAACCGCGGCACCATGCCGCGCAGGCCGGGCACCGACAGGCAGCCTTCCCAGTCGCTTTCCTCCTCCACACCGAGCGGCGTGATGACCGGATTAACCAGCACGGTCCGGGGCACCACCGGTGCATCGGGGTAGCGCGGGTTCACCTGGTCACTGCCAAAAATCACCACCTGCAGGTCTTCGCCGATCTGCGGCGCGGCCAGGCCGGCGCCATTGACCGACTGCATGGTGTAGAACATGTCCGAGATCAGGACATGCAGCGTGTCGGTGTCGAAGGCTGCCACGGGTTGGGCGATGCGCAAAAGCCGCGCATCGCCCATTTTGAGAATTTCACGGATGGTCATGGACGCCAAGCATACCGGCTGGCGGCACAATCATGTGCATGGCCCTTCAAGACCCGCTGCGTCCCCTGCCGCCGCTCGTTCCCGTTCCGCCCGCCAAGCGAAGGCTGCCGGCGCCGCTGCGTTGGCTGATGCTGGCGCTGGCGCTGGTTTGTCTGGCGCTGGGCATCGCGGGCATCTTTTTGCCGGTGTTGCCCACCGTGCCGTTTTTGCTGCTGGCGGCCTGGGCTGCCAGCCTCAGTTCGCCCCGGCTGTCGCGCTGGCTGGACAACCATCCGCAGTTCGGCAAACCGCTCAATGCGTGGCGACGGCACGGCGTGGTGCGCCGACGCGCCAAGTGGGCAGCCACCATCGCCATGTCCTTGAGCGCCACGGCCTCGCTGGTTTTGCTGCGCGGCCACTGGGCCGCATTGCTGGCCGCAGCCTGCATGGCGTGCGTGCTGGCCTGGCTGTGGCGCAGGCCCGAACAACCGGCGGACTGACCGACCGCCATTCGCCAGCGACAGCCGTCGCTCGCGTCAACCGGCGCTGCCCGTCAGCGCAGCTACTCGGTGGTACTGGAGCTCCAATAAGCCTGGCGCACCATGGGCAGCGCCGACAGATGGGCCACGATGCGGTCCATGATGGCGCCATCAACCGACGTGGCCGCCAGCGTCGCCTGAATTTTCACGTTGCGATCGCCGAAGGGCAGCACCTCCAGGTCGCGTGTCGGGTACTTCAGGTCCTCAAGTTCCTGCTCCAGCAAGGCCAGCGCCTCTTTTTGCCGTTCGCTGCTGGTGACGACATAAACGCTGTTGGTGACCTCGACCGAGGTGGCATCGAGTGGCTGGCGGTTGATCTGGTCCACGATCGGCCGCAGCAGCGTGTTGGCCGCCAGCACGAACAGCGAACCCATGATGGCCTCGATCACCAGCCCGGCGCCGCAGCAGGCGCCCACGGCGGCCGAGCACCACAGGGTAGCGGCCGTGTTCAGGCCACGCACATTGCCTTCCTCGCGCATGATGACGCCGGCGCCCAGAAATCCGATGCCCGACACCACGTAGGCCACCACCCGCACCGCGCCTTCGGCGCCAAACAGCGTACTGGCCATGTCGACGAAAATTGTGGCGCCCAGCGCGACCAGTACATTGGTTCGCAGGCCGGCGGTGCGCTGGCGGTACTGGCGCTCCAGGCCAATCAGGCCGCCCAGGACAAAGGCTGTTGTCAGGCTGACCAGGGTGTCAAACAATGAGGCGTAGTTGAGGGTCTGAATGGCTGGCATAGGCCGGTGATTGTCCCCCTTAAAAAAACAGTCGTTTTGTGGCGCGACTGGGTCGGCGGGTTCAGTCGACCGGCGTCTCAAGCAACGCCCTCAGCGCTGCCTCGTCGAGGATGACCAGCCCCAGCGCCTCGGCCTTGGCCAATTTGCTGCCGGCCTCTGCGCCAGCGACGACGTAATCGGTCTTCTTGCTCACCGAGCCGGCCACCTTGCCACCGGCCACCTCGATCATGTCCCTGGCCTCGTCACGGCTCAGACCCGGCAGGGTTCCGGTGATCACAAAGGTCTTGCCCGACAGCGGCTTGACGGGCGCCGCCGCCGGTTCGCTTTCTTCCCAGGTCACGCCGCAGGCGCGCAACTGCTCGACCACTTCGCGGTTGTGCGGCTGGTCAAAGAAGGTGCGGATGCTCTGGGCGACGATGGGGCCGACATCGGCCACCTCCAGCAACTGCGCCTCGCTCGCCTCCATGATGCGGTCCAGCTGGCCGAAATGGCGGGCCAGCGCCTTGGCGGTCGCTTCGCCCACATGCCGGATGCCCAGGCCGAAAACAAAGCGCGGCAAGGTGGTGTGCTTGGACTTTTCCAGCGCCGCCACCAGGTTGTTGGCCGACTTGTCCGCCATGCGCTCCAGGCTGGCCAGCGACGCAAACCCCAGCCTGTACAGGTCAGGCAGCGTGCGGACGACGCCCGCATCGACCAGTTGCTCGACCAGCTTGTCCCCCAGGCCCTCGATCTCGACTGCCCGCTTGTGGGCGTAGTGCAGGATCGCTTCCTTGCGCTGGGCGGCGCAGAACAGGCCGCCGGTGCAGCGGTAGTCGGCCTCGCACTCTTCGCGAACCGCTGCCGAGCCGCAGACCGGGCACTGGCGCGGCATGCTGAACTGCGGCGCGTCCAGCACGCGCTTTTCAAGCAGCACGCTGACCACTTCGGGAATCACGTCGCCGGCACGCCGCACGATGACGGTGTCGCCCAG
>JBBSRS010000235.1:0-4764 GCA_038242795.1 Burkholderiales bacterium | reverse complement strand
CGGAAACTGCGTGAGCTTTGGGGAGCCGCGCCCTGTCAGGGGGTGCGGGCTTCATGGCCGGCAAGGCCCTTGGGGGTGCAGGCAGGGCCAGGCCTGACGCGGCCTGCTGGAGCGCAGCCCGCATGGCTTCGACGCCGTAGGGCTTGTGCAGCAGCACCAGCGGCTCGCCCTGAATGCGATGCGTCTCCAGCGCCGACCAGGTCTGGTCAAAAGCAGGCGCCACCAGCACGGCGGGCGCGCCGCCGAGCGAAGCCAATAGCGCGACTTGCGACGCCTCGGTCCAGCGCGACATTCCCCTGCCCGCCAGATCGACCACGTACAGGTCCGCCAGCGGCAGGGGTGCCCTGGGTCCGTCGGCCGCCGGCATGCACTGCCAGCCGGGCAGTGTCTTGCCCACCAGCATGCCCAGGGCCACTTCTTCGCGCGCCGTCAGGCCGGCCAATGCGATGTTCATGCTGTCTCCCGGGGTTGTTCAAGCTGCAGGCTGACCGCTTCCCAGTCGTCGGGCAGGGCCGCACCCGACTGGCGCAGGGCGCGCCGGGCCAGCATGAAGGCCAGGTTGTCATGGCAGGTCACGCAGTGGTGCAGGAATTCATTTTGCGCGGTGGCGTCTCCTGCTTCGCAGGCCTGCACCGCCTGCGCGGCCAGCAGGCGCGAATCGTCCGCGCTGCAGCGCCGCGCACGCGTGGAAATGTCTGCCGAAGGATGCGCCAGCACGCTCCAGCGCGTGGCCAGCGGGTTGATGGCGGGCAAAGGCGGCTGGCCGGTTTGCGCCTCGAACCAGCGGGCTGCATGGGCCGAAAGCCGTCCTTTCGCCAGTTCCAGGGCGGTGCGCTTGGGCGCCGCGTGTGGCGCGCCGAAGCAGCAGAACAGGTCGGCCAGCGCTCCTTGCACCGGTTCGGCGCCGGGCAGTTCCAGCGCGGCCTGCAGGCGCGCCATGTGCGCGTTCAGGTCGGACGGAACGCGCAGCAGGCGCCGCTCATCTCGCCGCACCGCGAGACGGGCAATTTGCAGGGAAGGTGTCGCGCCAGCCCTTTGGCCCGGGTCAGTCAAGCAATGTGTCCATGAGGTCGATCATGAATTCCGCGTCTTCCTGGTTCATGGGTTCGAACCCCTGGGGAAGGCCCAACGCGTCCAGCACGTCGCGGTCGGCAGGCTCGCGGCCAATGCCCAGCAAGGCCTGGCTGACGCGGGGCAGGTCGCCGGCCATGCGCGGATGGGCCAGCACCACATGCGAGATGTCGCTGATGCGGCTTTCCACCAGGACGCGCAGCTGGCTGCGGGTCATGCGTGTGAGCGATGCATAGGCTTCGGCCAGGAAAAACCCGGCCTGCACCTCGCCCTTGATCGTCAGGCGCGCCGCCGCCTGAAAGCTGTCCACCGGCACCCACTCGACCAGGGCTTCCGTCAGGTCGGCCGGCTCCAGCAGGCGCAGGCCGATCAGCTTGACGTCCTGGTTGTCGGTCAGCGCGATGCGGCTGCCCGGCCGGATGTCCTCCAGCCGCTGCAGGGCCGATTCGGCGGCGGTGGCAATCACCATCTCGTCAAACTTCCCGGCGGGCCGGGCGAAGGGCACGAAACCCTGCCGGCGGATCATGTCGACGGCGTCGAACGGGTTGGCATAGACCAGGTCCACGTCGCCCCCGGCAAGCAGGCGGGATTGTTCCGGCGGGCTGGCCGGGGTCAGCAAGTGCAGCTTGAAGCCGGAACGGCGCTGCAGCAGGGTATTGAGCATGTGCCAGCCGGCAAAACGCTCGGGTGAAAAATCCGGGGCGATCAGGAAATTGAGGGTCATGGTGCGGCTTTCTCCGGGGCCTGGCCTTGTTCCTGCTCCAGCCACTGCCGGTACACCGGAATCAGCTCGTCGATGCGGGTGCGTGAGGGCTTGCGCCGGACCGAGGTGTAGCCCGCAATCTGCCCGTTGCGGATATTGGGAACGGCGGTGGCGTACACCCAATAGCAGGCGCCGTCCTTGCGCAGGTTCTTGACATAGCCATGCCACTTCTTGCCCTCGGCGACCGTGTCCCACAGCCCTTTAAAGGCGGCCTTGGGCATGTCGGGGTGGCGCAGGATGTGGTGCGGCTTGCCGATCAGCTCGTCGCGCGCCCAGCCGCTCAGTTCGACAAACGCGTCGTTGGCGTGGGTGAGGATGCCTGCCAGGTCAGTGCGCGAAACAATCAGGCGCCCCTCGGGAAACGGCACTTCCACAGCGGTGGTGAAAACCGTCCGGAAGGTTCCGTCGGTGTAGGTCAGCCGGGACTCGACGGCATCGGCGGTCGGCCGGGTCATGTTGGAAAGTTGCATGACGGCGCCTTTAAATCAGCCGGGTCAGCGTTTCGGCTGCCCGCTTGATGTCCAGAAAGATCAGGCCCAGCTTGGCGTTGGACTTGGCCAGCACCGTCAACACGGCCTCGGGGCCTGCCGAACTCATGATGACGTAGCCGCGCTCGCCCTGGATCAGCACCCGGGCCAGCGTGCCGCGCGCCAGTTCGCGGGCGGTGCGCTCTCCCAGCGACAGCAAGGCAGCCGACATGGCGCCCATGCGGTCCTCGTCCATGCCGTGCGGCAGGGCAGAGGCGATCATCAGGCCGTCGGTCGAAATCAGCGCTGAAGCCTCGATGTCGGCCGTGGAGCCGTTCAAGTCTTCCAGCGCCTGCTGAAACATGTCTGTGCGCATCATTTGCTCCGTGGTCGTGCATTCAAATTCATTCAGGACATTAAATAACGCACAGTCGAAGTTACAACTGACACAAATCAACACTATTTCAAATGCATGAACCGTCGTTGCGGTTTTTTCAGTTTTGAACGGTTGGGGGTCTGGTCACGACTGCACAGGGCCGGATGGAAATGAATTTGCGGCTAGAGTGGTGCCTTTGCGATCCCCTTCACCGGAGCTTTCATGATTCTTGAACTTGCCGACATCCGCATCCACCCCGGCCAGCAGACCGCCTTTGACGAAGCCATCGAGCGCGGCGTTCGCACCGTGATTGCCCAGGCCAAAGGATTTCAGGGTTACCAGGTCTTCAAGGGCATCGAAAGCCCCGAGCGCTACCTGCTGCAAATCCGCTGGGAGACGCTGGAAAACCACACCGTCGATTTTCGCGAGTCGGCTGCCTTTGCCGACTGGCGCGTGATTGTCGGACCCTTCTTTGCCAGCCCGCCCACGGTGGAGCACTTCAATCTGGCAGTGGAATCCACCCGATGAAAGACTGCGTTAAAACAATGGAAATTTCCGACCGGATGCCCAGCCGGTTGAAACGGCTGGGCCGCATGTGTTCAACCCATGCAGCGCACACTATTTTTTTGATGGCTGCATGCGCCCTGCCCATAGGCGCAACAGCCCAAAACACGGATAAAAATGCGGAAACCGCGTCCGCCTGGCCGACGCGGACGGTTCGCATCGTGGTGGGCTTTCCCGGAGGATCTTCCCCCGACATGTCGGCCCGAACGCTGGCAGAGCCGCTGTCCCGGGCGTTGGGCCAGCCGGTCATCGTCGAGAACCGGGTGGGTGCGTCGGGCAATATTGCCGCCGATGTGGTGGCCAAGGCCACAGACGACCACACCCTGGGCATCGTCATCAACGGCAACCTGACGTCTGCCAAGCAGCTCTATGCCAAATTGCCCTATGACCCGGCCAAGGACTTTGCGCCGATCTCGCTGCTCACCGTTGCGCCCTTGATGCTGGTGGCACCGGCCAGCCTTCCGGGCGGGGCTGAATTTTTCGCGGCCGCACGGCAGGCGGGCAACCAGTGGAACTACGGATCGGTTGGCAACGGATCGGTCGGGCATCTGGGCATGGAACTGATCAAGCAGCGCTCGGCGGGCTTGACGCCGGTGCACATCCCGTATTCGGGCAACCCGCAGGTCGTCACCGCCATGCTGGGCGGCCAGATCCAGATGGCGCTGATTCCGCCCGGCATCGCCTTGCCGCACATCCGCTCGGGCAAGCTCCGGGCCATTGGCCTGACAGGCGGGCGCAGCCTGCTGACACCCGATGTGCCGCCGTTGAGCGAGGCCGGCCTGAAAAATGTCAACCTGGAGGTGTGGAATGCATTGATTGGCCCTGCCAGTTTGTCCAGCGCCGCGCAGGCAAGGCTGGCCCGGGAGGTGCCGCGCATCGTGCGCGATGCCGACACACGCCAAAGGTTGTTTTCGCAGGGCTGGCAGGCGGTCGGCACCTCGCCAGACGGATTGCGCAGTCGGCTGAAGGAGGAAACCGCCATCATGGGCAACATCATCCAGACGCGCGGCATCAAGCTGGAATAGAACAAAGCCGTGTGGCTGGCTGATGGCCGGGCTGATGAGCCGGGCCAGCTTGTACGCCACTTATTTTTCAAACGCCCGGGCGTCAGGTCCGGGCACAAACCTGTCAAGGAATTCCCGCCATGTCTTTTGTCGTCACGCCGCCCGCCACCGTTTCAGTGCCTGTCGTCGGCACGCAAGACCGCTTTCCGGTCCACCGCATTTATTGCGTCGGCCGCAACTACGAAGAACATGCCAAGGAAATGGGGTTCACCGGACGCGAGCCGCCGTTCTTTTTCCTCAAGCCCGCAGACGCCATCGTTGCGGTGGAAGCCGGGACGCAGGCCAGCGTGCCCTACCCCAGCCTGACCCACAACCTGCACCATGAAATCGAGCTGGTTGTGGCGATTGGCAAGGGCGGAAAGAACATCCTGGCAGCGGATGCGCACCAGCACATCTTTGGCTATGCGGTGGGCCTGGACATGACGCGCCGCGACCTGCAAAACGAGATGAAGAAACAGG
>JBBSRS010000234.1:0-4790 GCA_038242795.1 Burkholderiales bacterium | reverse complement strand
CAGGCCGGATCGCCGGCCCGCTCATCGACCGTCGCGGACGCGTCACCGGAGAGACCGGCTGGGTGCCCGACGCTCCCGGCGCGAACGTCCTCGTGGTCACTGCCGTGGATCCAGCCGGGCGCAGGCGCGCGGTGCTGATCGAGCCGGTGAAGCTGGAGTTTGGCCTGTCCGACCTGCAGATTGGCCTGGTCACCGGAATGGGCTTTGCCATGACCTTTGCCATGCTGGGCGTCCCGCTGGGCCGGCTGGCCGACCGCCGCGAACGCCGCAGCCTGATTGCCGTGTGCCGTGGTGTTGGCGGACTGCTGGCCGCGGCAGGCGGCGCCTCGGTGGGCTTTTGGTCGCTGATGTTCACCCGCGGCGGCGGCGCGCTCAGCGACGCCGGCGGCACCCCGGCATCGATGTCGATGCTGGCCGACCTGTACCCACCGGCGCAGCGCTCGCGGGCGATGAGCGTGCTGGGCACCGGCGGCAGCCTGGGCGCGCTGATGGCGTTGGTCCTGGGCTCCTGGTTGGCCGAGCACTACGGCTGGCGCGTCACGGTGGTGGTGGCGGGCAGCGGCTCGGTGCTGCTAGCACTGGCGCTGCAATGGAGCGTGCGCGAGCCGCTGCGCGTCGTCACGGCGCACGCGGCGCGGGCCGCCACCGATGCGCGCCCGCCGGGCGCGGTGGCGGCGATCTGGAGCGAGCCGGTCACGCGCTGGCTGATCGTGGGGGCGGCTTTCGCCCTGCTGTCCGCCTATTCTTTTGGCGCCTGGAACATCGCGCTGATGGTGCGGCACCATGGCCTGTCGCTGCAGCAGGCCGGCTGGATCTCGGGCACGGCGGCATTGACCTCCCTGATCGGGGGGCTGACTTCGGGCTTGCTGACCGACCGCCTGGCGCGCCGCAACCTGCGTTGGCAGATCGGCGTGCCGGTGCTGGGCCTGGGGCTGGCGCTGCTGTGTGGCCTGGCCTATTTGCTGGTGCCGGCCGGCGCGCTGCTGCCGGCGACCGTGCTGATGGTGGCGTTTTCCTTCTTTTTGCCCTGGTGGGTGGCGCCTACCTATGCGGCCATCAGCCTGGTTGTGCCCAGCCAGCGCCGCGCCACCGCCAACGCCATGGTGCTGCTGGCCGGCGCCATCGTCGGCAATGGCCTGGGTCCCATCCTGACCGGCTGGCTCAGCGATGTGCTCAACGCCAGCCTGGGCGGCGACGGCCTGCGCTATGCGCTGGTGGGCATGGTCAGCATGTTGTTGCCGTCGATGCTGGCGTTTGGCCGCGCCTTGCGCGCTTACCCGGTTGCGCACCAGAGCGCACTGCAACCCGTGGCCAGCACATGAGCCTGCACGCGACAACCCCGCCCGGCCCGGTGCGTGTGGCGGTGGTCACCGGCGCCAGCCGGGGCGCCGGCAAGGGCATTGGGCTGGCGCTGGGCGCCGCAGGCCTGACGGTCTACGTCACCGGCCGCAGCCAGCGCGAGGGCGACGCCGCCCTGCCCGGCACGGTGCAGGCCACCGCCGAAGCGGTGACGCGCGCCGGCGGGCAAGGCATCGCCGTGGTCTGCGACCATGCCGACGACACCCAGGTGGCGGCGCTGTTTGAGCGCGTGCAACTTGAACAAGGCCGGCTCGACCTGCTGGTCAACAACGCCTGCGCGATTCCCGACGAGCTGACGCAGCCCGGCCCGTTCTGGCAAAAGCCGCTGCACATGCAGGGCCTGCTGAACGTGGGGATGCGCTCGCACTATGTTGCGAGCTGGCATGCGGCCCGCTTGATGGCGGCGCAGCGCAGCGGGCTGATCCTTCATACCTCATCCTATGGCTCGGTCTGCTACATGCACGGCCCGGCCTATGGCGCGGGCAAGGCGGCGGTCGACAAGATGGCGCACGACATGGCGTTTGACTTGCGACCGCACGGCGTGGCGGTGGTCTCGCTTTGGATGGGCCTGCTGCGCACCGAACGCACCGAGCGCGCGCTGCTTGACCCCGACATGGCGCGCAAGTACGCCGCCAGCGTGGCACACATGGAGTCGCCCCAGTTTCCGGGCCGCGTCATTGCCGCGCTGCTCGACGACCCGGCGCTGATGGCGCGCAGCGGCCAGGTCTGCATCGACGCCGAACTCGGGCTGGAATTGGGCGTGCGCGACATCGACGGCCGCCAGCCGCCCAGCTACCGCAGCGCCCTGGGCGCGCCGCCGCGCTACAGCCGCGCGATTGTTGAATAAAACACCCCCCTGAAAGGCTCGCAGACATGCACCCTGCAGCAACCGCACCAACGCGCTGGAAAATGATTTACCTCGCCCGGCGCAACCCGGCATTAGCAGCGCAAGACTTCGCGCAGGCCTGGCGCGAGCATTCGGCGCTGGGCCGCCAGTGCCGCAACGTGCAGGACAAAGTCCTGGGCGTGACACAGTGCGTGCGGCTGCGGGAATCTGCTGAAAACGGCGGCTTGATCGGCGCCTGCACGGATTACGACGGCGTCAATTTATTACAGCTTCGCGACCTGGACGTGGCCACCGACCTCTGGAACGACCCCGAAACGCTGGCCATCATGCGGCCTGACGAGCCGCGCGTGTTCTCGACCTATGTGCGCGACTTCACGCTGGTCTGCCGCGAGCGCGTGCTGCGTGATGGGCAGCGCGGCGCGGTGGCGGTGTTTGCCTTTGTGCGCCGCAACGCCAGCGTGACCCGGGCGGACTTCAACGCCGCCTGGGACGGCGGCCCGCTTGCGCCCTGGCTGGCATGTCCGGCCCTGCAAGGCGCACTGCGCGTGGTGCATGACAGCGTGGTGCAGACGCCGCCCGAAGGCTACGATTACGACGGCATCGCCGAATGGTGGTTTGCCTCGGCCGACGCGGCCCGCGCCGCTTTCGCGGGACGCGACATCCGTACGCAATTGCCATCGGCTTACGCGGCGGTTGGCAATCTTGCCAACGCGGTCTTCATGTTCACGCACGTCACCCACAGCCGTCCGTAGCGACGCTGCGGGTGGTCCAAAAAAATCCCGTCGAAATGACGGGCCATGCGGCTGAAAACTGGCGCCCTTTAGAGGGTGCCAACCTGCATCAAGCCACTTCAGCAACGGCCGTGTAAGGCGTAGCGCCGCGCGGCACGTACATTCCCTCGCACTGCTCCAGGTACTCGTTTTTGTTGGCGCGCGGGTTGTAGAACTGCTTGTACCAGACGCGTGCCTTCATGAACGGGCCATCGCTGGGAATGAACAGGCCGTTCAGGCACGGGCCCTTGTTGGTCCAGACCTCGAAATCCTGCGCAAAAGCCAGGCGGCTTGACTCCTGGAACTGGCGTGCAGCCACCAAATCGGCGGCGGTAGTCTGGGCTTTGTCACCCATGGGCTTGACGATCAGCGAATGCCAGACCTTGATAGAGCCGTCATCGACCGGCGTGTGCATGATCAGCAGCACCGTCTCGAACATGCCGGTGAGCATGGAAATCAATACGCCCGGGCCGTGGTAAACCGTGTCGGTGTGCAAGATAGCATTGCTGCCGTCGGCCGACACCAGCGTGCGGTGTCCGCCACACTGGCGCTGGATCGCGTAATGGCCCTTGAATTCATTTTCGTAGCGCTCGACGGTCGAGCCGTGAATCGGGCTCAGGTGGCCGTAGTCGGCAATGTTGTCGATGATTTCCTGCGGGTGCTGGTTCAGCATGCCCAGGTGATCCCAATGACCGCGCACCCATGCGGCGTCGTCCCACTGCGGCATGCTGGGATGCGCCCACTCGGGCTCGCCACCCTCGGGGTCATGCCAGACAAAGATGGCGCCCAGGCTCTCGACCACGGTCCAGCTCTTGACGCAGGCGGCCGCCGGAATCGGACCGCTGTGGTACGGAATGTCGTCGCACTTGCCATCCGGGCCAAAGCGCCAGGCGTGATACGGGCAGCGGATGTTGTCGCCTTCAATGTTGCTGCCGCCGCCGTCGATGACGACATATGACGTGTGGTTGGGCGCTGCCAGGTGCGTCTTCATGTGCGGGCAGTAAGCGTCAAGCAACACAATCTTGCCGGTGGCGCGGCCCCGGTAGAGGGCGAAATCCTTGCCGAAAAAGCGCACCGCCAGCGGCTTGTGCGTGTTGAGTTCCTCGGCGTCGGCGATCATGAACCAACCCCGGGGAAAGGTGAATTCGCCGAGTCGATAGTCTTTGGAAGTGGCCATAAAGTCTCCAGGCAAAGCAGTGATGGGTAAACACCAATGATGGATTTGTGCCGGCCTGCTGGCATACCCTGTTTGGACGATGGGCACGCATTGTCTGATTTAGCGCAAACTTGGCGCAAAGTTCACTTGAGCACAACCGCTGACTGCAAAAACCAGGTTTTTTTGCTATTTTATTAATAGCTAATAGCTAATAGCAAAGGTGCAGCATGCGCTACAGGCATTTTTAATGTAAAAAAACCTGAGTTCTGGATAACGAAGGGAGTCAGTTCACGGCCAAGGGGTCCCGAGAGTCCCATACTGCAATGCGAGGCTTCACTGGTTGCAGGCAGTACGCCACGATGCCAGCCAAGAGGTTGACGGCGAAGTTTGGTAGTGAACGGTGCAGGGTGTGCTCAATCTGGCACAAGTTCTTGAGCTCATCGAATACGGTTTCCACCAGCGAGCGCTTGCGCAGCAGCGCCTGGTCAAACTCAGAGTGAAGGACCTTCTTCATGTTTTTGCGCACCCGTGTGACCACATCAATACCTTTGTCCTTCATCTTTTGCGCAAACTCCTTGCCAATGTAGCCCTTGTCGGCGTACAGGGTGCTAAACAAGCCTGAGACGATGGCCAGCAGTCCCTTGCGGTCATCGACGTT
>JBBSRS010000233.1:0-4796 GCA_038242795.1 Burkholderiales bacterium | reverse complement strand
TCGCGTTTGGGCAGGCCCAGGTCGAGCAGCACCAGGTCGTACTGCTCGCTTTTGAGCGCCGCGTCGGCCATGGCACCGTCGCGCACCCAATCGACGGCATAGTGTTCGGCGCGCAGCACCTGCAGCACCGCCTCACCGATCATGGCGTCGTCTTCAACCAGCAGTAAGCGCATGGGGGTTTCCTTGAAGTGGCACAGTCTGATGGGGGCAGCTTAGACGGGACTTAAAACGGATGGGCTGGCGGTCTGACTGCCGCGAGGTTCGCCATCATTACTTGAATGCTTCTGTTTTGATAGTGCCATGCGCATGTCCTGCATGCGTTACAGGCCAAAAATACTTGAAATGACGCAAGTATTCAGCGTCCTCAGCTCAAATCACCTACCTCTCTTTTGTCATTGCGGGCCCGACCCGCAATCCATCTGCGCGCAATTAAGCATGCCGTGAAATCCAGCCGCTGACTGGCTGGGGTTGGGTTGGGGTGCTGTGGATTGCGGGTCAAGCCTGCAATGACAGAGGAAGAAATATTACGTTTCAACAATGCGCTGAGCAGTGACGTAATGATGGCGCCTTCAAGCCACCTTCAAGCCGCCTTCAGTCCGCGTTGCGCCGCCACACCAGCCCCAGCGCGCTGACTTTTTGCCAGGTGGTGGCGCGTTCGTCGGACAGCACGTCCAGAAAGTCCGACAGCCGCTTGGACTTGGCCATGGTGTAGAACGTCAGCACCAGCGCCAGCACGAAAACGATGGCAAAAATCCACAGCTTTCGGCCCATCGGCGCGTCGGCTTCGGCCAGCAGGTTCATGCCCAGGAAACCTGTCGTCACCGTGCCGATCAGGCCGAAGATGGTCACCACCGTCAGGCGCACCACGGTGTTGGCCTGGCGGCGCAGGCTGTCGGCGTCCAGGTAGTTGTTCATCTCGCCAATGCGCTCCTTGACCTCCTGGTACAGGGAATCGACCTCCAGATGGCCGGCGCACAGGCGAAACAGGGCCCGCACCTGGCCCTGCTCGGAAATGTCATGGAACCAGTAGCGGTGCGTGAAGCGCAGGAAGCTGGCAAAGCTGTTGCGTATCGTGCGCTTGAAACGGCGCACGCTGGCCGCGTCGGCAATGTCCAGGTTTTTCAGCGCCTCGGCCAGCCGGTCCGAGAACATCAGCAGCGCCGCTTTTTGAAAATGTGCAATCAGGAACAGCAAAAAATGCTGGTGCCGGAACTGCGCCAGCACGCCGCGCTCGGGGCAGACGAAAAATGCACTGTTGGCATCGCCCAGCACCAGCAGCGAATGCCCGCTGCACAGGTAGCGCGTGTGGGGCGCGGCACCGCCTTCGCCCCAGAAGCGGTCGTAGCAAAAGCGCTTTTCAAAGTCGCCCGGCTGGGCTTCGGCATAGGGCGTGCGGGTGTCCGCGTTGGCATCGGGCGGCCCGAGCACCAGCGCCAGACGGATGAAGTCGCTGCGGCTGAGCGCGCGCGGATCGTTCAGCGCCAGAAAGGCCAGTTGCGGCATGCGGTAGTACTCGATCATCCGGTAACGCAGGCTCCCGGCCTTGCCGGAATGGTCGCCCACCAGCGGTTCGAGCAGCCAGGCCCAGTGCGCGGCCACGCGCGGCGCGCGGTGCTGGCTGACATGCGCCATGAACACCTCGCGCTGGCTGGCGTCCGACTGCGCCAGCACCCGGCCGTCGTGGCCCAGCCATTCGGCGCTGAGCAGGCAGTGCTGGGCGTTGCCGGCGGCGTCCCAGCTGGCCGGGTAGGCACGGCCAAAGCGGTACAGCAGGTCTTGCGCCTGGTGCAGCGTCAGGTCGCTGGCGCTGACTTCGACGTTGAGCAGCACCAGGTCCAGATCCAGAAAAAAGTACAGGTCGACATGCGCGATGTCGAGCATGACGGGCGCTGCGCCCGGATGCGTCACGGCACGCAGGGCCTGGACATCGCTGCGGCGAAACACCCGCATCGGAGAGCCCGCCGTGGTCCCCGTGCCACTCGGGCTGTGCCCCTCGCCGTACAGAAACCGCTGCACATAAGGCAAAAAGCTGACGAACTCGTTGTAGTGGCGCTCGTGAAACCGGCCGCTGCCGGCGCTGTATTCATCAACCACCTCGCGCCACGGCGAAGACTCGCCCATGTTCGCCAGCAGTTCCCAGGGTTTGGCATGCCGGCCTTCGGAACCCTGCACCGGCATCAGGCGCAATGGCCAGAGCAAGACCTGCCGGAACTGTTTGACGCAAGCTTGAGAAGTCTCAGTCGACATGGAAATGGCCTTGCAGGGTGCGGGGCAGGCAGTGTACGGGGAATGCCCGCCGGCCAGCTTGGGCATGGCTTGAACGATCAAAAATACGCCGTTTTTTGGCGCCGCGTCAAATATCCGTGCGAACAGCGAACGGAATGCTTCTGCAAACCACGCTTCACGGCAGCGTCCTGATCACGCGCAGAACCCGGGCTCGGCTCAGGCGGCAGGGTCGGCAGCCCTTCCCAGCGCAGCGACCAGGTCGGACTGCGTGATCATGCCGACCAGGCGCTCGCCTTCGCCGACGATGGGGATGTGGTGGTGGCCCGTGCTGCCAAACAGCGGCAGCAGTTCCACCAGATAACGCTCCATGCCGGCCACCCGCACATTGCGCGTCATGATCTGGCCGACCATTTCGGACTTGCCAGAGAAAACGCTGGCTGGCGTGCGCACCAGCTTGCGCAGCTTGGCGCCATAGCCTTCCCGGGCATCGAGTTCAGCGGCGCGCATGAAATCGGCCCTGGTGATGATGCCCACGATGTGCATGGCCTTGTCCACCACCGGCAGGGCCTTGATGCGGCGTTCGCGCAGCAACGCCCACGCTTCCTGTAACGGTGTGTCAAACGCCACGGTCACCAGGTTGCGGGACATGATGTCTGCACAGCGCATCTGCGTGAGCTTGCGTTCGTAAGCGCGCAACTGGGTTTCCACCAGCAGCGCCTTGAGGTCGTCGCGACTCACGTCCAGCACCTGGTTGTAGCGGGCCAGCACCGCGTCCAGGTCCGCGTCGAGCATCTGGTCGGTGGGTGAGGTGAGCGCAGCGGCGGGTTTTTGCTGGCTGTGCGGGTAGGGCCGTCGCGTCGCATTGTTGTAGCCAATGCCGGCCAGGACCAGCAGGATGCAGTTGAGCAATACCGGGTACAGCGCAAATGAAGGGTCGCGGATTTCCCCCAGCACCATCATCAGCGCCATCGCGCCGCCGGGCGGGTGCAGGCAGCGCAGCGCCAGCATCATGGCAATGGCGGTGGCCACGGCCAGCGCAGCGGCCAATTCCGGCGAGCCCAGCAGGTGCGTTCCGTACACACCGGCAATGCCCACCACTGCCGACAAGGTGTTGCCACCCACCACCGGCCAGGGCTGGGACATCGGCCCGGCAGGCAGGGCGAACACCAGCACCGCGCTGGCCCCCAGCGGTGCCACCAGCCACGGGAGCTTCTGCACCGCTGAACTGGGCCCAAAATAAAAGCACAACAGCCCCGTCAGGAAAATACCGATCAGCGCGCCCGCCACGATGCGAAGCCGCTCGCGGTTGTTGATGCGGGTACGCGCCGGCAAAAAGCCGCGCCACCATTCCGGCCGCAGCAAGGTTTTGATTCCGTCACGGAAAGACAAATTCATGGGATCTGGTTCTTGCTTTTAGGTCGCTTCAAGGCGCTGATGCCATTCGGCATAGGGTGTATTTTTAACCAGATGCCGGTTGAAATCCCTGGCGCCATCCGTCCACCAGACCGGGCCACGCTCGCCCAGCGCGATTTTTGCAGCATCAACTTCGGACCGGGCCTGTGCAAGCCTGGCTGCGTCCCGGGCGCCAAGCGCCGATTTCACCGCGCGCCGCGCGTTCATGAGTTGCTGCACCAGTGCGCTGCGCACATCTTCGGGCAGGGCGGGATTGGTGGCCCGCCACAGCCGGCCCCGAACGACAAAGTAGCGGCCGTCGGGGGTGGTGGGCGGGGTCACGCAGGGGCGCCTTGCATAGCGCATCGTCTTTTATACAAATACAGCGGTTTTTTCATGCGGGATGGGCTCGCGATGGGTGTTGAAGTGCCCTGACTGTAAAAAGCATAGCTACAAACACATGTACAGCATGCGCAGACGCCACATTCTCTATGAATTCGGCATTGCTGGCTTGTGCCGGCCTCATTGGCAGGATTACTTCAAACCGCCGGGTTAACTGAAGTTGCATGAACGGTCGTGCCGCAGTGTCAGCATTTCAAAAAGAACAAACCGGCTGCCAAAGCCAAGCCGCATACGCTGATCAGAACCATGCCCACGATCCCCGCAAAAATGAAGGCAGTGCGCTTGAGCCAGCCGGTGCCGCGTGAGCGCTGGACAACAAAATACAACAGCCATCCACCCAGGGCCAACCCCAACGCCACAACAAGCCAGCCCAACGCATTCACACTCGGATCTTTTGGCCCAAATTCAGCCGGACACTGGCGCATGGCAAATGCGGGGGCGCAGAGCGCTGGCAAAAGCCAGATGAGGCAGATGCGCCTGAATGGATGCAGCCAACTTTTCATGCAGCGCCACAAATTTGTAGTGGAGGTTATCCAGAAAACTTCGAAGGCATGGCACGGGCCACAAACGATTTTTTCAACACAGGTAAGGTAGCCTCCTGAGCGCGCAGGTCGCAGAGGACCGACGATAGACGCGCCGCAGGATCGCGCTTCGTGGTGAAGGGTGGCGAAGTCGGAATCCAGAAGTAATCGTCAGCTTCGACCTGCACGCCCCCAGCGCAAAAGACAGCGCTGAACAGAGCGTTGAGGTGCCAGAAACTGCCGCGCCAGTGATGA
>JBBSRS010000232.1:0-4808 GCA_038242795.1 Burkholderiales bacterium | reverse complement strand
GTGGGCGGCACGGGCAGCCGGTTTTTGCACAACAGTTGCTATGACTTCAACGACAGCGTGTTGCCGCTCGGGGCAGCACTGTTTGCCGGCATTGTGGAGCGTTCGATGCCCTTGGTTTGAGCGACTGAAATTAGCTATAAAAATAATAGCTGTAAATGCCCATTGGGATTGCGCACAAGCCACTATTCATCATGAATTACTGCCGCAGATACTGCCGGCAGGGTTTTCTGCTCAGGTGTAGCGCTTGTTGCGCAAATTATTTTTCATTTCCTTGAGCAGCGGCGGCAAGCTGGGGCCGATGCGCAGTGCCACGCAGGTGGCCAGAATGTCGATGATCATCAGATGCAGCAGGCGCGACACCATCGGGCTGTAGCGGTCGTAGCCTTCGGGATGGTCGGCGGCCAGATGGATGTGGCCGGCAGCTGCCAGCGGCGACGCGGTGGCGGTGATGACGATGGTGGTCGCACCGTTCTTGCGCGCGATGTCACAGGCATCCATCAAATCACGGGTGCGGCCAGAATTTGAAATCACCACCACGCAGTCGCCGGGCCCCAGCAGCGACGCGCTCATGACCTGCATGTGGCCGTCGCTGTAGGCGATGCTCTGAATGCCCAGCCTGAAAAATTTGTGCTGCGCGTCCTGCGCCACGATGCCCGAGTTGCCCGCACCAAAAAATTCGATGCGTTTGCCGGTGTGGTAGGCACCCAGCAGCGCCAGAACCGCTTTTTCAATCGCCACCGGGCTGGCGTCATTGCGGTATTTCAGGAAAGCAGCCACGGTGTTGTCGATCACCTTGACCATCACGTCGCCGGTCTTGTCGTCCACATCGACGCTGCGGTGAATGAAGGGCACGCCTTCGCTGACGCTGCCGGCCAGCTTGAGCTTGAAGTCCAGCAGGCCGTCATAGCCGACACTGCGGCAAAAGCGCACCACGGTCGGTTTGCTGACATGCGAGCGGCTGGCCAGTTCGGTGATCGGCAGGCTGGCAAAGGCGCGCGGGTCGGCCAGCACCAGGCGCGCCACGCGTTGTTCCGCCGGGGCCAGCGAGGGCAGGGAAGCCTTGATTCGGTCCAGCATGCTAGCGCTCCTCGCTCCAGCAGTAGCCGTCGCGGGCAATCATCGCGCTGGAGGCGCTCGGTCCCCAGGTGCCTGCCGCATACGGACGGGGCGCGGTCGGGTCGTGGCTCCAGCGGTCCAGGATCGGCTCGACCCAGCGCCACGCTTCTTCCTGCTCGTCGCTGCGCACGAACAGGTTCAGCCGGCCGTCGATCACATCGAGCAGCAGGCGCTCGTAGGCGCCGACGCGCTCACCACCGAAACGCTTGTCGAAGTCCAGGTCGAGCTGCACCGGCTCCAGCGTCGGGGTGCCGCGGCGCAGCCGCTGGTCGGCGCCCTGCGCCAGCAGGTGCAGTTCCAGCCCGTCCCGGGGCTGCAGGTTGATGATCAGCCGGTTGCCGGTGCTGCAGTCCTGCCGCGATTTGAAAATCGCGTGCGGTGTGAGGCGAAAGTTGACCTCAATGTGGGCGTCGCGGCCGGCCAGGCGTTTGCCGGTGCGGATGTAGAACGGCACACCGGCCCAGCGCCAGTTTTCGATCTCGGTGCGCAGGGCGACAAAGGTTTCCGTGCGGCTTTCCGGGTTCACGCCGGGCGCACTGCGGTAGGCCGTTACCGCTTCGCCATCGATGGTTCCGGCGGCATACTGGCCGCGAATGACATGCTGGCTCAGGGTTTCAGGCGTCCAGGGTTTCAGCGAGCGCAGGACCTTGAGTTTTTCGTCGCGAATCGCATCGGCATGCGAGTTGATGGGCGGCTCCATGCCCACGGCGCAGAGCAGTTGCAGGGCATGGTTTTGCACCATGTCGCGCAGCGCGCCGGTGCTGTCATAGAAAGCGCCGCGTTTTTCCACGCCGAGTTCTTCGGCAATCGTGATCTGGATGTTGGCGATGTGCTCGCGCCGCCAGAGCGGCTCGAACAGCGAATTGCCGAAGCGCAGCGCAAACAGGTTCTGCACCGACGGCTTGCCCAGGTAATGGTCGATGCGAAAGATCTGTTGTTCGGTCAGCACGCTGCGAACGGTTTTGTTGATGGCGCGGTTCGACGCCAGGTCATGGCCCAGTGGCTTTTCCAGCACCACGCGGGTTTGCGGGCCGTTCAGGCCGGCGACGGCAATCTGTTCGCAGACCGTGGTGAACAGGCCGGGCGCGGTGGCCAGGTACATCACCACCACATCGGCCGGTCGCTGCTTGAGCCGTTCTGCCAGGCGCCCATAGTCGTCCGGTTTTGACAGGTCCATGCGCAGGTAGCCGAGCATCTGGGCAAAACGCGTGAATTCTTCCTCGTTCGGCCGCTTGGACAGCTCGACCTGGTCAAAGCGCGACTTGATGAGCGCGCGGTACTGGTCGTCCGACAGGTCATCGCGGGCCACGCCAATGATGCGGCCGTCGGCGGGCAGCGAGCCGTGGCGAAAAGCCTGGAACAGGGCCGGCATGATCTTGCGCCAGGCCAGGTCGCCGGTTCCGCCAAACAGGATGAGGTCAAAACGCATGGTAAGGACTTGTGATGGTAATAAAGTTTCACATTCTATGGGCATAATGGTAACTAGACCCGCTGACCTGCTGTGGCCCCTGTGTCGGCACGGTGCAATTTTTCGGGTGTCCTGATTCACTTTTCGCCCTTGCCCGGCGCCCCAAGCCCATGAACCAACTCGACGCCCTGAAACAATTCACGACCGTGGTGGCCGACACCGGCGACTTCAACCAGCTGGCCCAGTTCAAGCCGCAAGACGCCACCACCAACCCTTCGCTGATCTTGAAAGCGGTGCAAAAAGCCGATTACGCGCCATTGATGCACAGCACGGTGGCGCGTTTCAAGGACCGGGCGCTGGACGAAACCATGGACCGGCTGCTGGTGCGTTTTGGCTGCGAAATCCTGTCCATCATCCCGGGCCGCGTCTCGACCGAGGTCGACGCCCGACTGAGTTTCGACACCAGCGCCACGGTGGCCCGGGGCGAGCGCCTGATCGAGCTGTACCAGGCCGAAGGCATCCACATCGACCGGGTGCTGATCAAGGTGGCGGCCACCTGGGAAGGCATTCAGGCCGCCCGGCTGCTGGAGCAGCGCGGCATCCACACCAACCTGACATTGCTGTTTTCCTTTTGCCAGGCTGTGGCCTGTGGCCAGGCCAGGGTGCAGCTGATTTCCCCCTTCGTCGGCCGGATTTACGACTGGTACAAGAAGTCAGCCGGCAGCGCCTGGACCGAAGACGCGAATGCCAATGCCAACGACCCCGGCGTGAAGTCAGTGCGCGAGATCTACAACTACTACAAGCAATTGGGCATCGCCACCGAGGTCATGGGCGCGAGTTTTCGCAACGTCGGCCAGATCACGGCGCTGGCCGGTTGCGATCTGCTCACCATCAGCCCCGAGTTGCTCGCCCAGCTGGCCGCCAGCGACGCGCCCTTGCCGCGCGCGCTGGATGCAAGTGCCGCTGATTCGCTGGACCTGGAGGTGGTGGACTTTGACGAAGCGCGTTTTCGTTATGCGCTCAATGAAGACGCCATGGCGACGGAAAAGCTCGCCGAAGGGATTCGCGCCTTTGCCGTGGATGCGGTCAAGCTTGAAAAGCTGATGCAGGCTGTCTGAACACAAGGAAATTTTCATGAAACCAGTGCGTTGCGACCGGACCCCCGCCTGGGGAGAGCTCAAGACCTGTTTTGAAGCCAGCGGCCAAAATTTCGACCTTCGCGATGCGTTTGCGCGCGACCCACACCGTTTCGAGACTTTCAGCCAGGACGCGCCACACGTATTTGCCGACCTGTCGAAGAACCTGATAGATGCCGACAGCCAGTCGCTGTTGCTGGCATTGGCGCAGCAGTGCGGGCTGGAGGCGCAGCGCGACGCGATGTTTGCCGGGGAATGCATCAACCGCACCGAACACCGTGCCGTGATGCACTTTTTATTGAGAAATCCGCCTTCCGCGCAGTATGTGCCTGCGCAAGTAGCTATCAATAAAATAGCGGATGCGCAGGCCGAGGTGGAAACCACCTTGAACGCCATGCTGGACTATGCGGAGCAGGTGCGCGCCGATGCAGCGATCACCGACATCGTCAACATCGGCATTGGCGGTTCGGACCTGGGGCCGCAGATGGCGGTGCTGGCGCTGGGCGAATTTGCCACGACCGGCAAGCGGATTCACTTTGTGTCGAACATCGACGGCGATGAGCTGGCCGGTGTTCTTCGCCTGGTGAAGCCTGAAAGCACCCTGTTCCTGGTGGCGTCCAAGACCTTCACCACCACCGAAACCATGACCAATGCGCATTCGGCGAAGGCCTGGTTTGAGGCGCAGGGCGGGCAGGACATTGCCCGTCATTTCGCGGCGCTGACGACCAATGTGGCGGCGGCGAACGACTTCGGCATCACCACCACCTTCGGTTTCTGGGACTGGGTGGGCGGGCGGTATTCGCTGTGGTCGGCGATTGGATTGCCCCTTGCCATTGCGATTGGCGCCACGGGCTTTCGCGAGTTTTTGGCCGGCGCGCATGCGATGGACGGGCACTTTCGCACGGCGGAGCTTGAGCACAACCTGCCGGTGCGGCTGGGCCTGCTCGATGTCTGGTACCGCAACTTCTACGGCTTTTCGAGCCGCAGCATCGCGCCCTACAGCAGCGCCTTGCGCCGCTGGCCGGCGTATTTGCAGCAACTGGAAATGGAAAGCAACGGCAAGCGCGTGGACCAGGACGGCCAGCCCTTGCCTTTTGACACCTCGCCAGTGCTGTGGGGCGAACCCGGCACCAACGGGCAGCATGCCT
>JBBSRS010000231.1:0-4816 GCA_038242795.1 Burkholderiales bacterium | reverse complement strand
CTGTTTGCCGAACAGTTGAAGGCCGGAACGCTGGCCAGCGCAGACGTTGACCGGCTGGGTGCGCTGCTGGCCGATTTTCACAACAGCCAGGCGCCGGCCGAACCGGAAGCGGGATTTGCCAGTGCCGAATCCCGGCACATGGCGGCGCGGGCAGCGCTGAAGGGCGCGTTGGCTGTGGCCCAGCCGGCCGAGCAGGTGCAACTGCACGACTGGCTGCAGTCCGAAGCGGCCGCGCTGCAACCGCTGTGGACGCAGCGCCGCGATGCAGGCCGGGTGCGCGAATGCCACGGCGATCTGCATTTGAACAATGTGGTCAGCCTGACGCATGGCGTGGCGGCATTCGACGGCATCGAGTTCGACCCGGCACTGCGCTGGATCGATGTGCTGGACGACATCGCTTTTCCGGTGATGGACTTCATGGCGTGCGGCCGGGCCGACTTGGGCTGGCGGCTGCTCAACCGCTGGCTGGACGGCACCGGCGACCATGCCGGCCTGCCGGCGCTGCGCTTTTCGATGCTGTACCGCGCCCTGGTGCGGGCGCAGGTCGAACAGCTGAACGGCCCCGCCCATGAAGCCATCGCGCGCCGCTACCTGTACACCGCGCTGGCGCTGGCACAGCCCGGCCAGCCCCGGTTGTTCATCACCCACGGCCTGCCGGGCTCGGGCAAGACCTTTGCGTCGCAAAAGCTGCTGGAGCGCGAGGGCGCCATCCGGCTGCGTTCGGATGTGGAGCGCAAGCGTTTGTTCGGGCTTGGCATGCTGGCCGATTCGCGTGCCAGCGGGCTGGACCTTTACCAGCCGGAGGTCACGGCCCGCACCTATGCGCAGCTGTTCAGTCGCGCCAAAGGGCTGCTGGAGGCCGGCTGGCCAGTCATTCTGGATGCCGCTTTCCTGCACCGCGCCGAGCGTGCGCAGGCCCAGGCGCTGGCCAATGACCTGGGCGTGCCGTTTTCGATCATCGACTGCAAGGCGCCACCACAGGTCTTGCGCGAACGCCTGCAGGCGCGGCGCGGCGATGCGTCGGAAGCCACTGTCGAAGTGATCGAACCCCTGCGCCTGTCCGCCGAGCCGCTGACCGATGCAGAACTTGCCTGTGTCCTTCAGACATCCAGCCCCTGAAACCCGCTTGCCATGGTGAAAACCGGCCCAATTTCTTGATGTTTGACCCGCCATGAACCCTGAACTGCTGCAAACCTACGACCATTACCTCTATGCGCTGGTGGCCATGGTCGGCACCGGCCTGGGGGTGATCGGACTCCAGTGGCTGATGCGCTATTCCCGCTGGGCAGCCTGGGTGCGGTCGCTGGCGGGCGTGGCGCCGCCCTTCATCAACATCATCGGCGTGCTGTTCGGGCTGACACTGGCTTTCCTGGCCAACGACACCTGGAGCGCGCATGACCGTGCCACCAATGCCGTGTTTCGCGAAGCCGATGCATTGCGCAGCCTGGTGACGCTGTCGGCATCGCTGCCCGAGCCGCTGCAGGGCCGGGTGCGCGCGGCCGTTGCCAGCTACGGTCAGGCCAGCGCTGCCGAGTGGCCACTGCTGGCCCGGCGCCAGTCCGGCGCAGAGGTGCCCCAGCGGGCCGATGCGCTGCTGAAACTGCTGGCCAGCCGGGACATTGCCAGCGCCTTGCCGGACACGGTGCATGCGCTGATGCTGCGCAAGGTCAGCGACATTCAGGGCGAGCGCGACCAGCGCATCGGCCTGTCGCAAACCCATGTCAATCCGCTCAAGTGGCTGGGCATGGCTTTTCTCGGACTGGTCACGCTGCTGTCGCTGGCGGTGGTGCATGCGGACAACGCACGCGCGGCCCTGGTGGCGATGGTTCTTTTTGCATTGGCCGCCGCGCCCACGGCGGCGATTGTGCTGATACAGGGCAACCCGTTCCAGCGGCCGGCAGCGGTGTCGCGCGCACCGATCGAGGCGGCGATGCGCGGCTTGCAAGTTGCCGTACCGGTGCTGCTGCCCGTGCTGGATAACCCCCTGGCAGAAAAAGTCAAAAAGGGTTCTTGACGACCTGCGTGGGCTTGACCTCGACGGTTTCGGGAAGCTTTTCTTCCGCCTCCAGCACCTTGACGACCTGGTACAGCAGCGCCTGCAACTCCCTGGCCAGCGCCAGACCGGCCTGGTCGCGGGTCAGCACCACGTCGCCGGTGAGCGACACGCGGTCGGTGCGGTTCTCGATCTCCAGCGCGCCGATGCGGATCACATCGCTTTCGTTGGCATAGGGTTTGAAGTGGTGCATGGGTGCTTCCTTAATGCTTGATGGCACGGTTCAGGGCATCGATCAACAGGCTGGTGAAGTCGCGCAATGTGAATTCGTCCTGCGGCCTGATTTTCTTTCGCCGGTCCTGCCGGGGCTCGGGCTTGGGCAGCGCCATGCCGGCATCGCGCACCTGCTGCGACACGCCGGGCAGCAGGCTGAGGCCGACCATCTTTTCCAGCTTCGAGACGGTGACCACCGCATAGTCGCGGGTGTCGTCGTTGCTGATGAGGTAGGCACCGGCGCGCTGCTGCGCCGGGCTGTAGATCACTTTCCAGACATGCGTGGGCACCAGCACATTGCCGATTTTTTTGAGGTCCTTGCCAATGAAGGCCGGACCGGAGACGACATAGAGGTCACCTTCGGCAATGGCCATCTGGCGCGCTGCGCTCTCGATGCCGGCCCAGACGCCGGCATTGCTCTCGTGCGCCTGAGGGATCATGTTGGCCAGCGAAAACGACTCGGCCTGCGCCTTGCGGGTGGCAAAGTCGGCATTCGGCGCCATGTGGCCCCGGTCGTAGCCTGAGCGTTCGTAGTCGCCGAGTTCGGCCCGGTCGCGTTCCGGCAAGGCGTCTTCGGCATGAAAGGAATCCTTGCGCGACAGCTTGGCGGCATTTTTCATGTTTTTGCGCGTCAGGTATTCGGCAGAATACAGCGGCGTTCGCGTCAAACCCGAATGCAGCACGGCAAACGCCCGGAAGCAGATTGGCTGCGTTCGCGGCTGGAGCTTGGGGTTGGTGACGAGCGGCGGCTGGCCAGCGGCAAAGTGCTGTGGGCAGTCGGTGCCCGCCAAAGCGGCGGTGCTGCCCAGCACGGCCAGCGAGAAAACCAGGGTACGAAGCATGTGTAAAAACCGGGGAATAACTTTTAAAGGGCGACAGTGTGCCTCATGCTGGCGCGAGCCTTGTGGACCGCCTGCAAGCCATCCTGCGGGCAACCGTTCAGAATGACTGCCCCGGACGGCGCAACGCACAGACGGAGGACGACAGCGTCATCCATGAATCCCGGCATCGGCGCGCCTGCAGGAGGCCCTCGCCACGTCGCAGCAGAGGCCTTGGCCCTTGAGGCCGAACAGCAGCCTGGGACGACCAGCCGTGCCGTGTTGGACATGCGCGCAGTGCCATGTCATGAACGCTGCAGCCTTGAAATCAATCCGGCTTTATGCAGCGGCGAGAATGAGAGGAATGAAAACCCCTTCCCATTTTCCGGCGTCAGGCCACTGGCTTGCTCCCGCCCTGCTGGCCCTCTTCGCGGTTGCAGGCTGCGCCTCCGCGCCTTCAGTCGCCCCCAGGCCGACCGTTTCCTCATCGGCGGCTGCCCAACCGACCCAAACCACATCCGGCGAGGCAACGGAGCGCCAAAAATTTGATCAATGGGTGGCCGAATTCACCACCTTTGCCCGTGCAGCCGGCATCGACGAGGCCACGCTTCACGGCGCCTTTGACAGCGTGCGCCTGGTGCCGCGTGTGATCCAGCTCGACCAGTCGCAGCCCGAGTTCACCCGCACGGTGTGGGATTACCTTGACAGCGCGGTGTCCCCGCAGCGCATCGCCCGGGGCCAGGACAAGCTGCTGCAACTGCGCCCGCAAAGCGATGCCTTGAGAGCCCGCTACGGCGTCCCGACAGAAATCCTCGTCGCGATCTGGGGGATGGAAAGCAATTACGGCGGCTACGTCGGCGACATCCCGACCATCGACGCCCTGGCGACGCTCGGTTTCGAGGGCCGGCGCGAGGCGTGGGCACGGGGCCAGTTGCTCGCCGCCTTGAAAATTTTGCAGAACCGCGACATTGACCGCGCGCAGATGGTCGGTTCATGGGCGGGCGCGATGGGCCAGACGCAGTTTTTGCCCTCAAACTTTCTGGCATATGCGGTCGATGCCGATGGCGATGGCCGGCGCGACATCTGGGGCAGCATTCCCGATGTGATGGCGTCAACCGCCAACTTCCTGGCCCGCTCCGGCTGGCAGGCGGGCCAGCCCTGGGGAGTGGAGGTGACCTTGCCGCCCGGCTTCGACCATGCGCGCGCCGACGACGGCGTGCGCCAGCCCGCCTCCGCCTGGGCCAGCGAAGGCGTGCAATCGAGGGACCGCACGCCGCTGCCGGCGCTGACCGACAGCGCCATCCTGTTCCCGGCCGGCGCGCGCGGGCCGGCTTTTTTGGTGGGCGCCAACTTTCGCACCATCCTGCGCTACAACAACTCGACCAGCTATGCGCGGGCGGTCAGCCTGCTGGCGCAGCAAGTCGCCGGCGGCCCTGCGGTGCAGGCCCCCTGGCCGCGCGATATGCCGGCATTGGCGCGCAGCCAGTTGCTGGCGCTGCAAACGGCGCTGAATGCGCGCGGCTTTGACAGCGGCACGCCCGACGGCGTGATGGGCCCGGCCACGCGGGACGGCATTCGCCGCTACCAGCGCAGCCTGGGGCTGCCGGCGGACGGTTATCCGACGCCAGACCTTTTGCAGCGCCTGCAGTGATGCGGCTGTTCTGGCGGGGCATCGATCCCGGATCGTTATGGAAAGACTGCCGTATCTCTGATCGCTGTGCCTGGCAAAACG
>JBBSRS010000230.1:0-4836 GCA_038242795.1 Burkholderiales bacterium | reverse complement strand
GATCTCGTGCACCGCTACGACGCCGTCGTCCTCGCCGTGGGCGCCACCGCGCCGCGTGACCTCGACATCGGTGGACGCGAGCTGTCCGGCGTCCTGCAGGCGATGGACTTCCTCCCGCCGGCGAACCGTGCCGCCCTCGCCGAGCCGGACCACGGTCGCGCGCCGGTGCTCGCCGGCCAGCACGAACACCGGGTAGATCAGGTCATGCACCGTCAGCGCGTTTTCGCGCACCAGGTTGCGCGTGAAGCTGTCACGGCGCAGTCGACGGGGGCGACCCATCGGGAAAGAAGCGAAGTTGGAAGCGTGAAAGGTCATGGGCAAATTGTGCCAAAGCTTTGGGCCCGGGTCTGGATTGTCTTGCGCAGCACCCTTTTGCGCCATGAATGTGTCAGTCTTTACAAGCACTTACTGCAGTTGGTGTCAACGCTGCATGGCAATTGGGAGGTTGCGCCCTAGAATCGATTCATGCGGTGACCAGCTTTGGAAATTGCATCCCGCTTTTCCTCCCTGAGCGGGGCCTTTGCGTGTGACAGCAAAGAGGCGTTTCAATCCTGGCGGGCCCTCAGGCTGCCGGGATTTTTTTTGCCTGTTGCCAGACACATCGGCGCACTGCCCACCCGGGTTTGGGCAAACACAGCGGCAGGCCCGGGGCGTGGAATTGCGGGGGCTAAACTACAACGATGCTCTGGGTCAAATCCTTTCACATCGTGTTCATCGCCAGCTGGTTCGCCGGTCTTTTCTACCTGCCGCGCATCTTTGTCAACCTGGCCATGGTGCCGCCGCAGAGCATTGCCGAGCGTGACCGGCTGCTGCTGATGGCCCGCAAGCTGATGCGTTTCACCACCATCCTGGCGGTGCCGGCCGTTGCCCTGGGCCTGTGGCTGTGGCTGGGCTACGGCATCGGGCGCGGCAGTGGCTGGATGCATGCCAAGCTGGCCGTGGTGGTGCTGGTGATCGGTTACCACCATGCCTGTGGCCGCATGCTCGCCAGGTTCGTCGACAACCGCAACACCCGCAGCCATGTCTGGATGCGCTGGTTCAATGAAGTGCCGGTGCTGCTGCTGGTGGCGGCCGTCATCCTGGTGGTGGTCAAGCCGTTCTGACGGCCAACCATTTCGACAAGGCGTGGCAAACCCTTCTTCCCCAGCAGACGCAGGCAGCCCGGCTTCGCCGGATGCCCGGCGTCGCCCCCTGC
Organism: Burkholderiales bacterium; assembly: GCA_038242795.1. Lineage (GTDB taxonomy): Bacteria > Pseudomonadota > Gammaproteobacteria > Burkholderiales > Burkholderiaceae_C > Polaromonas. The sequence continues at coordinate 3,641 of JBBSRS010000230.1, read as the reverse complement.
AAGGGGGAAAGGAAGTACACGAAGCGAAGCGAAGTGACGACGAGGGGGGTGTGCCAATCCTTCTGCAAGGGGGAAAGGACGTACACGAAGCGAAGCGAAGCGAGGGCGGCGGGGGCGCATCCAAAACCACCGCCTGGCCGCTGGCCCTGGCACTGGTCTGTCTGGTCGTATACGCCAGCCTGTACCCGTTTTCGGAGTGGCGCAACCAGGGCATTTCGCCGCTGCGTTTTCTGGCTTCGCCCCTGCCCAAGTACTGGACCGGCTTTGATGTCGGCGTCAATTTGGCCGGTTATGCGCCGCTCGGGTTCTTGCTGGCCGTGTCGGCGCTGCGCAGCCGGCGCGTGGCCTGGGCAGTCAGTGCGGCGGTGCTGGGCGCCGGTCTGCTGTCGCTGGCGATGGAAACGCTGCAAAGCTACCTGCCGTCGCGGATTCCTTCGAATGTCGACCTGCTGCTGAACACGCTGGGCGCCTGGCTCGGGGCCTGCTGCGCGCTGGCGCTGGAGCGCTCCGGGCTGATCGACCGTTGGAGCCGGCTGCGGGCGCGCTGGTTTTCAGCCGATGCGCGCAGCGTGCTGGTGCTGCTGCTGCTGTGGCCGGTGGCCCTGCTGTTTCCGGCAGCGGTCCCGATGGGGCTGGGGCAGGTCTTTGAACGGCTGGAATCGGCACTGGCCGACGTGCTGGCCGACACGCCCTTTCTGGAATGGATGCCGGTGCGCGAGGTCGAACTCCAGCCCCTGGTGCCGCTGGCCGAACTGGTCTGCGTCGGGCTGGGCGCGCTGATTCCCTGCCTGCTGGGCTATTGCGTGGTCCGGGCACTGTGGCAGCGCGCCGTGTTCGCCGCCTCTGCCCTGGCCGTCGGCCTGGCAGCGTCGGCGCTGTCGGCGGCCCTCAGCTACGGACCCCAGCATGCCTGGGCCTGGCTGGATGTGCCGGTCCAGGCGGGCATCGGCCTGGCGGTGCTGCTGGCGGTGGTGCTGCTGGCCGTGCCGCGCCGCGCGGCTGCCGCGGTGGCGCTGCTGGCGCTGGCGATCCACCTGAGCCTGCTCAACCAGGCGCCGGCCGACCCTTACTTTGCCCAGACGCTGCAGATCTGGGAGCAGGGCCGGTTCATCCAGTTCTACGGCCTGGTGCAGTGGCTGGGCTGGCTTTGGCCCTATGCGGCGCTGGCCTGCATGCTGGCGCGGCTTTCCAGCCCGGAGCCGAAGCCGCCAGCCCTCGAAAAGTAAAATTCCCGCATGACCAAATCCCCTGCCCCGAACCCTTCGCCGAATGGCGTCCCTTCCGCCCCTGCGGCTTCCTACTATGAGCGGCATATCTTTTTTTGCCTGAACGAGCGCGGCAAGGGCGAAGAGTGCTGCGCCAGCCAGGGCGCCGAAAAGGCGTTTGACCGCTGCAAGAAACTGGTCAAGGCCGCCGGGCTGTCCGGGCCGGGCCAGGTGCGGGTGAACAAGGCCGGTTGCCTGGACCGCTGCGCCGGCGGGCCGATAGCGGTGGTCTACCCGGAAGGCGTCTGGTACAGCTATGTGGACACCAGCGACATTGAGGAAATTGTCGAGTCGCACCTGAAAAACGGCCAGGTGGTCGAACGCCTGCTGACGCCTCCCCATCTGGGCCGCTAGGCGCCAGCCGGGCGGCTGAATTTCCAAAAATTGCATGATTCAGGCCTTTTGCGCAATATCAGCGGGCATCAGCAGCTATTATTTGAATAGCAATCCACAGCCCTGAAATAGAAACAGAGAAAGCGGTTTCATGAACTCCAAAACCCAGAAAACCAGCATTGCCGGTCCGGCCGGTGCGCTGGACCTTGCGCTGGACCCGTCGGCGGGCGCATCGCGCGGCATCGCCGTCATCGCCCATCCGCATCCGCTGTTTGGCGGCACGCTGGACAACAAGGTGGTGCAGACCTTGGCGCGGGCTTTTGTGCAGTGCGGCTGGACAGCGGTGCGCTTCAACTTTCGCGGCGTCGGCGGCAGCGCAGGCAGCCACGATGAAGGCCGGGGCGAGCTGGAGGACCTGCTGGCGGTGGTGCAGCATGCAGCGCCTGCGGGCGAAGGGCAGTCGGCGCTGGCGCTGGCCGGTTTTTCGTTCGGCGCCTTTGTCACCACGCATGCGTTTGCCAAGCTGCAGGCAGAGCGCCCGATTGACAAGCTGGTGCTGGTCGGCACCAGCGTCAGCCGCGCGCCCGCCGCGCCCATCGACACTGCCGCGCACCCGCGCACGCTGGTGGTGCATGGCGAGCAGGACGACACCGTGTTGCTGGCAGATGTGATGGACTGGGCGCGTCCGCAGGCACTGCCTGTTACGGTTGTGCCCGGGGTGGGGCATTTCTTTCATGGACAATTGCCGCTGCTGAAAAACCTGGTGATCCGCCACTTGATGTCGCCCGTGCATTGAATCTTTCCGGGAGGGCGCGGTCCATCGGGTCTGACCTGCGGTTTCCCCGCTTTCTTCTTCCTTGTTTTTTACCGGTTTTTTTGATATGCAATGTTTTTTCAAGGCCCCTGCCGGCCTGCGCTCTTTGGCCACCGCGCTGGTCCTGTTGGTCTCGGTAGCGCTTCCGGCAGCGCATGCCCAGGCACCCCAAGTGCCTGAAATTGCTGCCCGTTCCTATTTGCTGCTGGATGTGACGGCCAACCAGATTCTTGCCGCCAAAGACATCGACTCGCCGGTCGAGCCGGCCTCGCTGACCAAGCTGATGACCGAATACCTGGTGTTCGACGCGCTCAAGTCCAAAAAAATCACCTTGACCCAGACCTTTGGCGTCAGTCCGCGCGCCTGGAAAATGCCCGGTTCGCGCATGTTCATCGATCCCAAGATGCAGGTGCCGGTCGAAGACCTGATCAAGGGCATGATCGTGCAGTCGGGCAACGACGCCACCATGGCGCTGGCCGAAGGCGTGGGCGGAACCGCCGAGCACTTCGTCGAACTGATGAACCAGCAGGCCAAGGCGCTGGGCATGAAGTCGACCAGCTACAAAAATCCCGAAGGCCTGACCGAGGCCGGCCACACCACCACGGCGCGCGACCTGAGCATTCTGTCCACGCGCCTGATGAGCGACTTTCCCGACTACATCGGCTACTCGGCGATCAAGAAATACCGCTATCCCGGCACACCGGCGACCAACGACACCAACCGCAACACATTGCTGTTCCGCGACCCGACCGTCGACGGCCTGAAGACCGGCCACACCAATGCCGCCGGTTACTGCATGATTGCCACCGCCAAGCGCGAATTTCCGAACCTGGGCGCGGCCGGCAAGGCCGGCGAACGGCGTCTGGTGGCCATCGTGCTCGGCGCTTCGAGCGACAGCGCACGCGCCAATGAGACGCAAAAGCTGTTGAACTGGGGCTACACCGCGTTTGAAGCGGTCAAGCTGTTCGACGCCGGCCAGGCCGTGGTCACGCCGGCGGTCTGGAAGGGCAAGGACGCGGTCGTCAAGCTGGGCCGCCCGGAAGCCATCGTGGTCGCCGTGACGGCTGGCAGCGCGTCCAAGCTCAAGACCCAGGTCGCCCGGCCCGAGCCGCTGGTCGCGCCCTTCAAGAAGGGTCAGCTGGTTGGCAGCCTGAAGATCATGAACGGCGACGACCCCGCCCCCATGGCCGAGGTGCCGCTGGTGGCGCTGGAGGCCGTGGAAGAGGCCG
>JBBSRS010000229.1:0-4839 GCA_038242795.1 Burkholderiales bacterium | reverse complement strand
TTCCTGTCGAGGTGATCAACGCCAAATTGCCGGGTCCGGGAATGGCCAGAAAGACCAGGATGGCAACAACAAAAGCGCCATAGTCGGCAACACCAACAAACGAGCCCGGCATGAAAGGTTCCAGTAGTAGAGACCCTGAGTTTACGACACAGGCCGCAGCCACAACAGGCAGCGCTCTGCTTCCAGGCCAGGAACCTTCAATTGTTCCACGTGAAACATTGCAATGTTTTCGGGCAAGGCCAGCAACTCGTCGGCTGGATGCTTGCCTTTCATCGCCATCCAGACACCCTGCGGCGCCAGCGCATCCACCGACCAATTGGTGAAATCAACCAGCGACGCAAACGCCCGCGAACAGATCACGTCGAAGGGCTGGGTGATGCTTTCAACCCGTGCATGCAGGCCGGCCAGGTTCGGCAGCTTCAAGGCGAGCGCTGCCTGCTTGATGAACGCCGCCTTTTTGGCCACCGTGTCCACGCAGGTAACGCTGACGGTCGGGCAGCAGATCGCCATCACCACCCCCGGCAAACCCGCGCCCGAGCCCACATCGAGCAGGCGGCTGCCCTGGTCCAACCCGGCACTGAGCAGATAGCGCTGCAGAGCAGGCACCACGGACAGGCTGTCGAGCAAATGATGCGTCATCATTTCAGCCGGATCGCGCACCGATGTCAGGTTGTAAACCTTTGTCCATTTGCCAATCATCGCTTGGTAGTCCAGCAACTGATTGATTTGCGATTCGCTCAACTCCAGTTGCAGTGCCGCAAGTCCGGCCATCAAGGTGGCACGCAAATCTGCTTCCAACGCCACCATCAAACTTCTGCCTGTTCAGCGGGCTTGAGCGGAACCGTGTTTTTCCAGAGGTTCTTCTTCAGGTGCACCAACAGCAACGAAATGGTGGCCGGCGTGACACCCTGGACGCGGGAGGCCAGCCCAAGCGTTTCGGGTCGGTGCTTGGCCAATGTCTGTCGCGCCTCGAAACTTAAGGCCGACACCTGCAGATAATCCAGGTCGGCGGGGAGCTTGAGATTTTCATAATGCGAGGCGCGCTCGACCTCCACTTTTTGCAGATCGATGTAACCGGCGTACTTTGCGGTGATTTCGATTTGCTCGATCACGCTTTTCGCCAGGTCTGCCGGCAAGGCCTCAACCGATGATGTTTCACGTGAAACATTGGCGTTGCCCGTCGGAATTTCCGGGTTGGCAAACTTGCCATCGCTGAGCGACATCAGCCCGGCGTAGTTCACATCGGGGCGGCGCAGCAAATCGGCCAGGTTGTATTCACGCTCAATCGCCTTGCCCAGCACACGCTCGGCTTCGCTTGCCGGCAGGTTATTCGGGTTGATCCAAAGCGATCGCAGGCGCTGTGTTTCACGTGAAACAATGTCGCGTTTTCGGTTGAAAGCATCCCAGCGAGCGTCATCGACCAGGCCCAATTCACGCCCTTTTTCGGTCAGCCGCATGTCGGCATTGTCCTCACGAAGCATCAACCTGAACTCGGCCCGGCTGGTGAACATGCGGTACGGCTCGGTCACCCCCTTGGTGATCAGGTCGTCCACCAGCACGCCCAGATACGCTTCGTCGCGCTTGGGCAGCCACGCTTCCTTGCCCTGGCATTGCAGTGCAGCATTGATGCCGGCAAACATGCCTTGCGCGGCCGCTTCCTCGTAGCCGGTGGTGCCGTTGATCTGGCCGGCAAAAAACAGTCCATTGATGGCCCGGGTTTCAAAGCTGGTTTTCAGTGCGCGCGGGTCGAAGTAGTCGTATTCAATCGCATAGCCAGGCCGCAGGATGTGGGCGTTTTCCATGCCGACCATCGAGCGCACCAGTGCGTACTGGATGTCGAAGGGCAGGCTGGTCGAGATGCCGTTCGGGTAGATCTCATGCGTTGTCAGGCCTTCGGGCTCCAGGAAAATCTGGTGGCTGTCCTTGCCGGCAAAGCGGTTGATCTTGTCTTCCACGCTGGGGCAATAGCGCGGCCCCACGCCGTCGATCTTGCCGGTGAACATCGGGCTGCGGTCAAAGCCGGAACGGATGATGTCGTGCGTGCGCTCGTTGGTATGGGTGATCCAGCAGGGCATCTGCTTGGGATGCGGGATGTTGCCGCCCATGAAGCTGAACACTGGCACCGGCCCTGGCGTGCCGCCCGGCATGCCGTCGCCCGGCTGCACGCCGCACTTGCCGAAGTCGATCGAACGGCCGTCAATGCGCGGCGGCGTGCCGGTTTTCAGCCGGCCCTGGGGCAGCTTGAGCTCCTTCAGGCGCGCGCTCAACGACACCGCTGGCGGGTCGCCGGCGCGGCCCGCCGCATAGTTGCTCAGGCCGACATGGATCTTGCCATCCAGAAAAGTTCCGGCCGTCAGCACCACGGTGCGCGCGCGGAACTTGATGCCGACCTGCGTCACCGCACCGACGACGCGGTCGCCCTCGACCATCAGGTCATCGACGGCCTGCTGGAACAGCCACAGGTTTGGCTGGTTCTCGACCATGCGGCGAATCGCCGCCTTGTATAGAACGCGGTCAGCCTGAGCCCGGGTGGCACGCACCGCCGGGCCCTTGCTCGAATTCAGGATGCGGAACTGTATGCCGGCCTCGTCGGTGGCCAGCGCCATGGCGCCGCCCATCGCATCGACCTCTTTCACCAGATGGCCCTTGCCAATGCCGCCAATCGACGGGTTGCAGCTCATCTGGCCAAGTGTCTCGATGTTGTGGGTCAGCAGCAGCGTCTTGCAGCCCATCCGGGCGGCAGCCAGGGCAGCCTCGGTGCCGGCATGGCCGCCGCCGACCACGATCACGTCAAATTCTTGCGGGTAAAACATATCAAGCCTCTATCAGTTCGGTTTTCAGGCCAGCGGCTTGTGCCGCCAGGGCCTGCTTGCGGTCCGCTGTCACAAACAAGTCAACCCTTGCCAATTGGGCCGTCCCGATGTGCAGCGCATCCATGGCGCGCAAGCGGTTGTGTGCCATCACGGCGATAGCCAGCGCTTCAATCTCCGGGCTGATGGGCCGCACATCGAAATCCACGAAGTCCTGCGCGACCTCACGCATCGCATGGGCATATTGGTCCATGTTGATCGACTGATCGTGGATTTCGCGGCTCAGGCTTGAAGCAATTTCGACCTTGCAATGCGCTGCCAGCACCACCGTGTCAGCGCCCATTAACAAGTGTTCGACCTTGTCGTGGCCGCTCTCTCGCTTGTAACGCTTGGCAATGGCCGAAGAATCAAATAACAATTTCATGGTTCAGTACCGTGCGCTTTCACGCTCTTCGATAATCAACTGCGCCAGGGTCTTGCCATCAGCACGCTGGTATTCCAGTGGCTGAATCGGACGCTTCCAGCTTGGAAGCTTTTCAGGCTCGCAGGCTTTTGCCGGTACCAGTTCGGCCACCGGCTTGCCATGCCGCAAGATGCGCACGGTTTCGCCTTGCTCGACCCGGTCGATCATGGCCGAGGCGTTGGCGCGGAATTCACTCAGGGAAATGGTGTGCATGGCTCACTTGTACAAAATAAAGGTTTTGTACATTTTATGGCTTTTGGCCCCGTGCAGCGCCCTGCGGGGGTTTTCCTGTCGGCTGTGATGAAATCGGGCCATGAACCCCTCCATTTCCCGTCCCAAGCTGCTGGTGTTTGCCGGCAGCACCCGCCTCGATTCGTTCAACCGCAAACTGGCCGGCGTGGCCGCCACCCTGGCGCGCGCCAGCGGCGCCGAGGTCACGCACATCGAGCTGGTGGACTTCGACATTCCGATGTACAACGCCGACCTGGAAGCGCGTGGCACGCCGCCTGACGTGATGACGCTCAAGCAAATGATGCACGACCACCCGGCCTGGATCGTCTGCTCGCCCGAATACAACGGCAGCTACACCGCATTGCTGAAGAACACCATCGACTGGGTGTCCAGCCCGGTCAAGGGCGATGCGCAATGGAGCGACGGCTTCAGGTCGTTCACCGGCAAGGTGGTCGGCGTGCTCAGTGCGTCGTCCGGGGCGCTGGGCGGGTTGCGCTCGCAAAGCCACCTGGTGCCGCTGCTGTTCAATTCACAGTGCTGGGTGGCACCCACAACCTTTGCGCTCGGCAACGCCGGCACGGCGTTCGATGCGCAGGGCGGGCTGGTCAACGACAGCCACCGCCACAATGTGCAGGCGGTGATTGACCAGGTGCTGTTCGCCGCACAGCGTTTGGCAACCTGACCGGTGCACTGCAACGATATTCTTTTTTGATAGCAGCCTGCGCAGGCAGGCATTGCGCAAAAGCTCTTTTTCCCTTCGGCATGATGCAGGTCAAGCGAATGCTTTGGTTGACTTCGCCATCAGTGCCATACTGGTGTTTGCCTGTTCACTTGTCAGCCGGGCGTAGCCAAACCGGTTCACACTTCAAGCGGCTTTCTTAAATCCAGGAGATATTCATGACCCGTGAAGTTGTAGTTGTCAGCGGTGTGCGCACCGCCATTGGAACGTTTGGCGGCAGCCTGAAGGACACGCCGCCCACCGAGCTGGCCGCGCTGGTGGTGCGCGAGTCGCTCTCGCGTGCCGGCGTCGACGGCAAGGATGTCGGCCACGTCGTGTTCGGCCATGTCGTCAACACCGAACCCAAGGACATGTACCTGTCGCGCGTGGCAGCCGTCAACGGCGGCTGCGCCGAAGGCACGCCGGCCTTCAACGTCAACCGCCTGTGCGGCTCGGGCCTGCAGGCGATCATCTCGGCCAGCCAGTCGATCATGCTGGGCGACACCGACATTGCCATTGGCGGCGGTGCTGAAAACATGAGCCGTGGCCCCTACGCCAGCGCAGCCATGCGTTTTGGCGCGCGCCTGGGCGACACCAAGATGATCGACATGGTCGTC
>JBBSRS010000228.1:0-4857 GCA_038242795.1 Burkholderiales bacterium | reverse complement strand
TGACCCTGCCGCTGGCCTGGCGCGGCATCATGGCCGGGGCACTGCTGGCATTTGCCCGGGCGCTGGGCGAATTTGGTGCCACCCTGATGGTCGCTGGCAGCATTCCGGGCAAAACCCAGACACTGTCAATTGCCGTATATGAAGCGGTACAGGCGGGCCAGGACGACGTGGCCAATACCCTGGTGCTGATCACTTCCGTGGTCTGCGTCGCGGTCCTGTTTTCGGCGGGCTACTTTGCGCCCGGCCGCGCGGTTCATCGCTAACCTGATTCAAGAGAACAGCACATGCAACTTGATTTGGACATCCAGAAAACACTGCGCTCGGGCAAGCGCAGCTTTGCATTGAACGTGCGCATGCGCTCCAACAGCCAGCGCATCGTCATCCTCGGACCTTCGGGCTCGGGCAAGAGCCTGACGCTGAAAGCGATTGCCGGCCTGATGCAGCCTGACAGCGGCCATATCCGCCTGGGCGGCAGCGCTTTTTTTGACAGCCGCGAGCCGGTCAACATGCCTTCGCAACTGCGCAACGTGGCCTATCTGTTTCAGGACTATGCCCTGTTTCCGCACCTGAATGTGATCCAGAACGTCAGCTTCGGGCTGGTGCGTGGCTGGTTCAATCCACGTCTGCGCATGTCGCACAAGTCGGTGGATTACTGGCTGGAGGCTTTCCAGCTGACGCCCATCAAGCACCAGTTTCCCCATGAGCTCTCAGGCGGACAACGCCAGCGCGTGGCCCTGGCGCGTGCGCTGGTGTCGCAACCACGCGCCTTGTTGCTGGACGAACCTTTTTCCGCGCTGGACCCAACCTTGCGCATCCACATGCGCGAAGAATTGAGCGCGCTGCAACACCGCCTGCAAGTACCGATGATCCTGATCACCCACGACCCCGAAGATGCCCGGGTTCTGGGCGAAGACGTCATCCACATGCGCGACGGCATGGTCGCGGGCGAAGAAATCAGGGTGCATGACCCGGTGTACGGTCAAACACTTCCCATGCTGGCCACGTCCTGAGAGGACTGATGCAGCACGGTGCAGCTCTGGATGTTGTGCCCTGAAAGTGGAAGTCGACACTCCCCCAGCTGACACCAGCCACATTCAAACAATTCCATGCTGCGGCACATTGCCGTCAGCCTGCAGGCGCTGTTGCGTCGCTTTTTTTGCTTTTCGTTATATACAGCCAGTTATTACGAACAGCTACGTTTCATCACTGATGACGACCCTGTTGTATGCCCTTCCCTGTGGCCCGGTGCTGCGGGCAGCCCTGAATCACGTGCGTTGCCAGTTGGCGCGCGTTCAATCCTTGATGAATAAAAGTGGAGAGCAGCAAATGCGTGCCCGAACCGATCAAACCCTTTCCGCCAAAGCTGCAATGCCATGGCAGCGTACGCTGCTGGCTGCTGCCGTCCTGGCGACACTGGCACCTGTTGCCTGGGCGCAGCAGCCAGACACGGCGGTTAAAGCCGCGACCCGCCCCGCCAGCATGGGCGCTTCTGCAAACTCGGCCACGCCGTTCGAGCTGGGCACGGTCAACGTCGCCGGCCAACGTCCGGCACTGGGCGAAGTCGGCGACAACCAGGTCGGCTCCGTGGTCACGGAAAAGGACATGCGCCAGTCCAACCGCCAGAACGTGGGCGATGCGCTCAACCTGTTGTCGGGCGTGAGCATTTCCACCAACTCGCGCAATGAAAAGACGATTGCGGTGCGCGGCTTCGATTCGCGCCAGGTGCCGCTCTTCATCGACGGCATTCCAGTGTATGTGCCGTATGACGGCTATGTCGACTTCAACCGTTTTGCCACGACCGACCTGGCCGGCATCCAGGTCGCCAAGGGCTTCAGCTCGGTAGCCTATGGGCCGAATACCCTGGGCGGCGCCATCAATCTGATTTCACGCAAACCCACCGAAGCGCTGGAAGGCGATGTTTCGGTCGGCTTTGGCAGCGGTAATGAAAAACAGATGTCGGCCAACGCCGGCACCAATCAAGGCGCGTGGTACCTGCAAACCGGCGTGTCCTACATCGAGAGCGACTATTTCCGCCTGTCCTCCGACTTTGTCCCCACCGCCACCGAAGACGGCGGCCGGCGCGAGAACTCCTACCGCAAGGACAGCAAGGTCTCGCTGAAGCTGGGCCTGACGCCGAACGCCACGGATGAATACGCCATCAGCTATTACAAGCAGGATGGTGAAAAGGGACAGCCCCCGTCAACCGATCGGGCGCGCTACTGGCAATGGCCCTTCTGGGACAAGGAAAGCCTGTACTTTGTCAGCAATACCGCCCTGGGTGACAAGGAAACCTTGAAGGTGCGGCTGTATCACGACCGCTATGCCAACGACCTGAAACAGTACACCGACGGCAGCTATACCGTGATTGACCCTGGCAGACCGCTTGTCACCGGCCGCAGTGTCTACAGGGATCAAACCACGGGTGGCTCGATCGAACTGGAATCCGTGCGCCTGGCTGCCCATACCCTGCGTTTGGTCACGCACTACAAGCTGGACGAGCACAAAGAGGAAGATGCCAACGATGTGGAAAACGCCCATTTTAAGGACACCTTCGTTTCCCTGGCGGCAGAAGACACCATCGCACTCAGTGCGCGCACCAGCCTGTCGCTGGGTGTGTCCCGCCATGAGCTACGCCCCGACAAAGTTTATAAGTTTGATCCAGGTCGTCCAAACACACCGCAATACGAACTGCCCGCCAAGTCCGGCGCCACCGATCTCCAGGCCGGTCTTTATCATGACCTGAGCGACACGGCACGCCTGTACACCACCGTCGCCCGCAAGACGCGGCTGCCGAGCCTGAAGGACCGTTACTCTGCACGCATGGGCAGCGCCGTGCCCAACCCAAACCTGGGCGCAGAAGAGTCCACCAACTATGAAGTGGGTTACCAAGGAAAACCCTGGCACGGAACACGTGCCGAAGCGGCAGTGTTCTACAGCGACATCAAGGACAAGATTCAGCGGGTCGAGGATGTCCTGATCGGGGTACCCAAAAAGGACCAAAAATACCAAATGCAAAACGTCGGCAAGGTCCGCGCCCAGGGTATCGAACTCGGACTGAGCAGCCGCCTGAACCCACAGTGGGAACTGGGTGGCAACTACACCTTCACCAAGCTCGACAACATCAGCGACCCTGCAACGCGCATCACCGGCATTCCACGCCACAAGGTCACGGCCCATGCCCTATATCGCCCGATGGAAGCTGTCGAAATCGTGGGCTTTGCCGAGCACAACAGCAAGCGCTGGGTGTCGGATACCGAAGCGCTCAAAGGCCTCACCACCCTGAACCTGAAGACGGTCTACCACCCCACCAAACAGGCATCGGTCGAGCTCGGCGGGACCAACCTGACCGACAAGAATTATGCCCTGTCCGACGGTTTTCCCAGCTCCGGACGCATGGTGTTTGCCAACGCCAACTACCAGTTCTGAGTTGCGCCGGCTGGCTTTTGCGATGTGGTCGCAAGCCAGCCTGGCCGTTATCTGAGGTTAGGCCCGAGCATCCGGCCCGGCCTCAGGTGTGTCAGTTTTTTCCACCGAATTTCAGCGAATGAATTTCATTGAACGCCAAGGGCACCATTTCATGCTCACTTCTTCCCTTCCCTTTTCTGTTTCAGGTTTGCCTAGGCTTACTCTGCATGCGCCGCGCAAACTGCTGGCCGCTGCCATCCTGCCGCTGGCGCTGGCGGAAAAAAGCGCTGTCCCTGCCATCGTTCAGGAACACGTCCAGCAAACCATCAACATCCTGACCAGCTATCCGGATGGCGTGATGGCCGCTTTCGAGCAAGCCTTCGAGCAAGCCCATCCTGAATACCAATTGCGTTTTTTATGGCGCATGCCGCATGACGCCCTGCCCTATTTCCGCGAGCACGCCAAGAACGGCAGCATCGATGTCTACTGGGCGGCGTCGCCACGCACCTTTGCCCGGCTGAAATCAGAAAAACTCTTGCGGCGCATGGACATCGACACCAGCGGCCTGCCAGCGGCCGTGGGTCCGACCCGCATCAGTGACCCCGATGGCCATTATCTGGCTACGGAAATGGCGGCCTATGTATTTGCACTGAATCCGCAACGCCTGCGTACCCTCGGCATCGAAGCCCCTGCCACCTGGACCGACCTGACCAATCCCCGCCTGAAAAACGAAATCGTGTTGCCGGTTCCGACCGGTGTCGGCTTTGCCCCGGTCATGTTCGACATCGTGCTTCAGTCCTATGGCTGGGAAAAAGGCTGGGCCTTATGGAGCGAGATTGCGGCCTTGTCCCAGTTTGCAAACCGGGGTGCGGGCTTTTTGACAGACATTGTCGCCAATGACCAGGCCGCCATCGGTCTGGCCATTGATTTTTTTGTCAACTCGGCCATCGCCAATGGTGCCGGACTGGTGGCCCACTATCCGCAAGAAAACGGCGTCAACCCGGGCCATATTGCCTTTCCTGCAGTCAGCGGCAGTGCTGACGGCGCGCGCGCCTTTGCTGCGTTTGTACTGTCGGAAACCGGACAGAAACTGCTGCTGGAACCCGACATCCGCCGTCTGCCGGTGCGCCCCTCGGTTTACCAAAGCAAGTCTGCGCAGGCAATACAGCCTTTCAATCCTTTTGCTGCAGCCGAGAAGGGCACCCTGAATTACGACGGCGAACGCGGACGTCCGCGTCTGGCATTGATTTCCAACCTGTTCGAGCTCATGGCGGTGCAAGCCGATACCGAATTCAAAGCTCTGTGGCAACGGATACATGAGGCGGAAGCAAAAGGCCAGGATCTGAGCCAGGTGCGCGCACTCCTGACGCGCCTGCCGCTCACGGAAGCCGAGGCTGACAGCGCGATCCATCACACGCTCTTTCAGAATAATCTGGAAGGGGGCGAACAGTC
>JBBSRS010000227.1:0-4880 GCA_038242795.1 Burkholderiales bacterium | reverse complement strand
TTGCAAGGTCAAAAAATGGCTGGAATGCACGCTGCGAGAGAAGCAATATCCGGACCCGGAACACCCCGACAGACTGCAGTATTTATTCTATTCAATCCATCTGGCCAGACGCCTGCAGATCAGCCAGCGTGGCGTCCAGGCAACCGCGAATCAGCGCGATCATCTCGTCGATTTGTTCGTGCGTCATGACCAGCGGCGGCGCGATGATCATGCGGTCGCCCACGGCGCGCATGATCAGCCCCAGCCTAAAGCAATGGCCACGGCACAGCATGCCCACGCCCAGTTCCGGGTCGAACGCTTCATGCTTCGCCTTGTTTTTGCTCAGCACCAGCCCGCCCATGAAGCCGCAGGTTTCGGCCAACCCCACCAGCGGGTGTTCGCCCAGCTCGGCAAAGCGCTCGGCCAGATAAGGGCCGATGTCGTTTTTTACACGGCCGGGCAGGTTTTCCTTTTCCATCAGGTCCAGGTTGGCCAGGGCCACGGCACAAGCCACCGGATGGCCGCTGTAGGTGTAGCCGTGGTTGAATTCGCCGCCCTGCTCGATCAGCACCTCGGCCACCCGGTTGCCCACCATCACGCCGCCCAGCGGGATGTAGCCACTCGTGACGCCCTTGGCAAACGTCACCAGATCGGGCCGGTAGCCAAATTTTTCATACGCAAACCAGTGGCCCACGCGGCCAAAGGCGCAGATCACCTCGTCGCTGATCAGCAAGATGCCGTACTTGTCAACGATGCGCTGGATCTCGGGCCAGTAGCTGTCGGGGGGAATGATCACGCCGCCGGCGCCCTGCACCGGCTCGGCAATGAAAGCGGCCACCTTGTCCGCGCCCAGCGCCAGGATTTTTTCTTCCAGCCAGCCGGCGGCGCGCAGGCCGAATTCGGCGGAGGTCTCGCCGGGCTGGCCCATCTCGTAATAGTACGGCTGCTCGATGTGGGTGATGTTGGGAATCGGCAGGTCGCCTTGCGCATGCATGCTGGACATGCCGCCCAGCGATGCACCGGCCATGGTGCTGCCGTGGTAGCCGTTGATCCGGCCGATGATGATTTTTCGCTCCGGCTGGCCCAGCAGGTCCCAGTAGCGGCGCACCATGCGCACGTTCGAGTCGTTGCTTTCCGAGCCGCTGCTGGAATAAAACACGTGCTTGAAGCTGCGGCCTCCCACCTCGGGCGCCAGTGCGGAAAGCCGGGCCGCCAGCTGCACGGCAGGCACATTGGTGGTCTGGAAAAAGCTGTTGTAGTAAGGCAGCGTCATCATCTGCCGGTAGGCGGCGCTGGCCAGTTCCTCCCGGCCATAGCCGACATTGACGCACCACAGGCCGCTCATGGCATCAAGCAGCTTGTGGCCGTCGGAATCCCAGACGTAGATGTTCTCGGCCCGGGTGATGACGCGAGCGCCTTGCGCCTCCAGGTCCTTGAAGTCGGTGAAGGGATGCAAAAAATGCTCGCAGTCCAAGGACTGGATCAGGGCGGTGTCGACAGGCGTGTTCATGGTGGATATCTCTTGGTTGCGGTGGATCGGTTCGGGCTCAGACCAGCAGCAGCAGGTGTTCACGCTCCCACGGCGAGATCACCTTCATGAACTCGGCAAACTCCATTTCCTTGATTTCGGAATACACCGTGACGAAATCGCGGCCCAGCACTTCATGCAGGTCCGACTCGCGGCGCAGCCAGTCCAATGCCTCACCCAGGCTGCGCGGCAGCGAATACGGCGACAGGTAGGCGTCGCCCTTCATCTCGGGCTTGGGCTTGATCTTGTTCTTGATGCCCAGGTAACCGCAGGCCAGCGTCATGGCCAGGGCGATATACGGATTGGCATCGGCGCCGATCACCCGGTTTTCCACCCGGCGGGCTTGCGGCGTGGCAATCGGCGAGCGAATGCCCACCGTGCGGTTGTCATGCCCCCAGGCGATGTTGATCGGCGCGGCGGTGTCGCGCGACAGCCGCCGGTAGCTGTTGACATACGGGGCGACCAGCGCCATGGCGGCCGGAATGTAACGCTGCAGCCCGCCGATGTAATGAAAGAACGCCTCCGACTCGCTGCCATCCTTGTTGCTGAATATGTTCTGGCCGGTTTCGCGGTTCAGGATGCTCTGGTGGACATGCATGGCGCTGCCGGGCTCGGTTGCAATCGGCTTGGCCATGAAGGTCGCATACATGTTGTGGCGCAACGCCGCTTCGCGCACCGTGCGCTTGAACAAAAACACCTCGTCGGCCAGGCCCAGCGGATGGGCATGGAAAAAGTTGATTTCCATCTGTCCTGCGCCGACTTCATGAATCAGCGTGTCGACGTTGAGTTCCATCTTTTCGCAGTAGTCGTAAATGTCCTCGAACAGCGGGTCGAACTCGTTCACCGCGTCGATGCTGTAGGCCTGGCGCGAGGTCTCGGCCCGACCGCTGCGGCCAATCGGCGGGCGCAGCAAGGTGTTGGGGTCGGTGTTGCGGGCCACCAGGTAAAACTCCAGCTCGGGCGCCACCACCGGCACCAGTCCCTCGGCTTCGTACAGGTCGCACACCCGGCGCAGCACGCTTCGGGGCGCAAACGGCACCAGCTTGCCGGCCGGGTCAAAACAGTCGTGGATGACCTGTGCCGTCGGGCTGGACGCCCATGGAACAATCCGCGCCGTGGACGGGTCGGGGCGCAGGTGCATGTCCTTGTCGGTCGGGCTGATCACATCGTAGTAAGGGCCGCTTTCGGGAAACTCGCCGGTCACGCCCATGGCCACCACCGCTTCCGGCAGGCGCATGCCCCGGTCCTCGGTGAACTTGCCGCGTGGCAGGATTTTGCCCCGGGCCACGCCCGTCAGGTCGGGCACCAGGCATTCCACTTCGGTGATGCTGCGTTCGTTCAGCCAGTTTTCCAGTTCAGTGAAAGTCGTTGCCTTGCTCATGCTCATGTTCGGACTCATCGCGCGCTCCTGTTGATCGACGCCTGTCGGTGGATTGGAATAACCTGGATTCAGTTGGCGGGGGCAGCCCTTTCCTGCATCCGGCTGGCATGGCGGCGCTCGCAGGCCTGGCCAAAGGCCGCAAAAATAGCCTGGTAAAAAGGATTTTCCTGGCAGTTCCATTCGGGATGCCATTGCACCGCATAGGCAAACGCGACGGCGCCCTCGACCTCGAAGGCCTCCACCAGACCGTCAGAGGAATGGCCCAGCGCGCGCAATCCGTCGGCCAGCCGGTCAACGCCCTGGCCATGCAGCGAATTGACCTGCGCGGTATAGCCGCCGGCCCATTGTGCAAACGCGCAGCCCGGCACGAAATGCACTTCGTGCGCAGGTCCGTAGGCCTCTTCAAGGCTGACGCCTTCCGGGTCGCGATGGTCGAAGCGCCCTTCCCGCGTCTGCACGCTTTGCTCCAGCGAGCCGCCCAGCGCCACGTTGATTTCCTGAAAACCCCGGCAAATGCCCAGCAACGGCACACCGGCGACCCGGCACGCCCGAACCAGCGCCAGCGTGAGCGCATCGCGCTGCAGGTCCAGAGGCAGGCCGGCATTCAGCACGCCCTGCCCAAAATGCGAAGGGTGAACATTCGACGGCGAACCGGTCAGCATCACGCCGTCGACCAGCCCCAAAAGCGCCGGTATCTGGGCCACATCGGCCAAGGGGAACAGCACCGGCTGGGCGCCAGCGCACTGCCTGACGGCGCGGGCATATTTCTCGCCAAGCACCAGGAACGGGAACTGGTGCCCTTCCTCGCCCAGAAGCCGGTGGTCGGCCGGCAGCCACACCAGCGGCAAATGACGGAGCTGCGAAGGAATCGACGGGGTTTGCCGCATGGAGTGGTGGGTGTTGAGGGAGTTCGAACCAGTGTAACCAGACCGTTGTGACGCCGCGCCGCGCGCTGCAGCACAAGCGCGGGTGTTTTGCTGCCAGAAACTTGATGCCGGCCAGGCCCCAGGGAACGCCGGAAAACAACAGTCGATTGCCTTGCACGTGCCATGGCTGGCCGACGTTGGCGACTGACTGCGGCTTGAAAAGCCGGTCAGACAATGCCGGCATTCGCAAGGCCCCTAAAGCGGAGAATCCAGAAAAAATTCCGCAGAGGAACCAGACTTTTGAGCCAAATCAGCCTGATCCGCTTCAAGCATGTGCATGAATTGCTATCTTTTTAAAACTATCGAGTTTCGGGTACGCGGTGTCCATGTCTTCGGCTGCAAACCTGACAAGTTTGAGAAATCAAATAGCCGGCACTGTGCAGTCCAGCCCATGTAGCAGGTTTTAAGGGTTTTTACCAATAAACCGTTGCACGCCAGATTGGTCCGTTTGGGGGGTTGCAGTGCAAAAAGTATCAAATTACCATTTGATCGATGAGGCTTATCTTCAAAAGCACTTTTTCTATGTTAGAAGGCTCGGCCTTAAAACTAAAAATTACCCCACGAGGACGTTTTACATGGCAATTTTAATGGTGCCCAGTTCGCTTCGCCGGTACACCAACCAGCAAAGTCGCATCACCCTTTCAGTCAATTCCATCGACGAGGCCCTGAAGCGTCTTTCCGAAGACTCCAGCGAGCTCCGCAATCACCTGTTCAACGGTCAGGCTTTGCGCAAGTTCATTGTGATTTGCAAGAACGGCCAGGACATCCGGCTTCTTGACGGACTGCAGACACCGGTCAACGATGCCGACGAAGTCCAGATCATCGCCAGCGTTGCCGGCGGATGAGCGCGCCACTCCACCCTGACCCGCTGCCAGAACTCACCAGCAGCGAGCTTCGCCGATTCAACCGCCAGATCATCCTGCCTGAATTCGGCATCGAAGCCCAGCGGCGACTCAAGGCGGGCAGTGTGCTGCTGGTTGGCCTGGGCGGCCTGGGCAGCCCGGCGTCACTTTACCTGGCGGCTGCAGGCGTCGGGCGAATCGGCCTGCTGGACAGCGATGTGGTC
>JBBSRS010000226.1:0-4909 GCA_038242795.1 Burkholderiales bacterium | reverse complement strand
GCGGCGGCGAATGAAGTCGGCGTCTTCTGAAATCCGGGTTTCGACCACCTGGGTTTCAAGATGGCCGCAGAAAGGGCATTTCATTGGTTCAACCCTGATGTTGTTGATTAAACATGCCTTTACCCCAATAGCAGCGGACGCAAACAGCTACAAAAAACGTAGCAGGTATGGATCCCGGCTCAAGGCCGGGATGACAGACTCTGTAAATCGTTCAGCCGTACACCGGGAACCGGCTGGTTAGGGCGTGAACCTTGGCGCGAACCGCCTCGATGTTGGCTGCATCGCGCGGGTTGTCGAGGACATCGGCAATCAGGTGGGCCGTCATGCGGGCTTCTTCGTCCTTGAAGCCGCGTGTCGTCATGGCCGGGGTGCCAATGCGCACGCCGCTGGTGACCATCGGCTTTTCCGGGTCGTTCGGAATGGCGTTCTTGTTGATGGTCATGTGGGCGCTGCCCAGCACGGCCTCGGCTTCCTTGCCGGTGATGCCCTTGGCGCGCAAGTCCACCAGCATGACGTGGCTTTCGGTGCGGCCGCTGACGATGCGCAGGCCGCGCTCGGTCAGCGTTTCCGCCACGATCTGCGCGTTTTTCAGAACCTGCTGCTGGTAAACCTTGAATTCGGGCGTCAGCGCTTCCTTGAAGGCGATGGCTTTCGCGGCAATCACATGCATCAGCGGGCCACCCTGCAGGCCGGGGAAGATGGCGCTGTTGATGGCTTTTTCGTGCTGGGCCTTCATCAGGATGATGCCGCCACGCGGGCCGCGCAGGCTCTTGTGGGTGGTGGAGGTTACGACGTCGGCGTGCGGCACCGGGTTGGGATAGATGCCGGCGGCAATCAAACCGGCGTAATGCGCCATGTCCACCAGGAAAATCGCGCCGACGTCCCTGGCGACCTTGGCAAAGCGTTCAAAATCGATGCGCAGGCTGTACGCCGAAGCGCCGGCAATGATCAGCTTGGGCTTGCTTTCATGGGCCTTGCGCTCCATCGCGTCGTAGTCGATTTCTTCCTTGTCGTTCAGGCCGTAGGAAACCACGTTGAACCACTTGCCGCTCATGTTCAGCGGCATGCCGTGCGTCAGGTGGCCGCCTTCGGCCAGGCTCATGCCCATGATGGTATCGCCGGGTTTCAGAAAGGCAAGGAAGACGGCTTCGTTGGCCGACGCGCCGCAATGCGGCTGGACGTTGGCGGCATCGGCGCCAAAGATCTGCTTGACGCGGTCGATGGCGAGTTGCTCGGCCACGTCGACATGTTCGCAGCCGCCGTAATAGCGGCGGCCGGGGTAGCCTTCGGCGTACTTGTTGGTGAGCTGCGAGCCTTGCGCGGCCATCACGGCGGGCGAGGCGTAGTTTTCGCTGGCGATCAGCTCGATGTGCTGCTCTTGCCGGGCGTTCTCCGCCTCGATGGCGGCAAAGATTTCAGGGTCGGTCTGTTCGATGAGAATGTTGCGGTGGTACATGGCAGTCCTTCAAGACTTCGGTTCCTTGTCCTTTGGCTCTGTTGCAGAGCAGAGGAAGCAAGGGCTGCCCAGGCGAACGGCTGAACGCTTTTTGGCCCAATGGCCGCAAACGGTGCGCTTCCCCGTGGTGTCCCACGTCCGCATCGATGGTTGTAAAACCTGGATGCCTATCGCCAGTCGCGCACCGCGCTAGTGTAGCGCAGGGTGCCTGGCAGGCATGTTCACACCCTCAGGATTCGTCCAGTTGGGCCACTTCCTGCGTGGGCTTGCGCTCGGCGGGAAAGGACACCGATGTGGTTTTCGGGGGCGTTGGCGCTGCAACCAAGCGCGGTGTGGTGGTGGGCGGGCGCTTGCCCCCGACGACGGCCAGCAGGCGGGCGCGTTCGGCCATCACCTTGCTCGCGTAGCCGCCGTCGCTTTCCAGGTTGGCGGCGCCAACATAGTACTTCAGGCCGCCTTCGATGGAGCCGGCGCGGGTGATGCACTCCTGCAGCACCTTGACACCGACACGCAGGTTGGCCACCGGGTCAAAAGCCGCGAGCCGTCCGCCGATCTTGGCGTACTTGTCATGGTGAACCTGCGTCATCACCTGCATCAGGCCCTGGGCGCCGACCGGGCTCTGGGCAAACGGGTTGAAACCCGATTCAATCGCCATGATGGCCAGGATCAGTGTGGGATCGAGCTTGACGTTCTGGCCGATCTCGAAGGCTTCCGCCACCAATGTTCCGACGGGCTCCTGCGCCACCGAATACTTCTTGCTGATCCACGAGGCGACGGCGGCCTGCTGGCTGGAAAGGACCTTGGGCTTGTCGGCCACCGGGCGCTCGGCCACCACAGGCGGCGGGGGCGTGAAGCCTTGGGGTTCAACCACGGTGCCGCGCCG
Source organism: Burkholderiales bacterium (assembly GCA_038242795.1). Classification (GTDB taxonomy): domain Bacteria; phylum Pseudomonadota; class Gammaproteobacteria; order Burkholderiales; family Burkholderiaceae_C; genus Polaromonas. The sequence continues at coordinate 2,570 of JBBSRS010000226.1, read as the reverse complement.
CTCTTGCAGCCAGGCCATGAGCTTGACCTCGCCGGTGTCGCGCAGGTCGGGCCGGGCCGTCAGTGTGACCAGGGCAAAGGCAACCACCAAGCCCAAGAGGGCAAAACTGCTGTGCGTGATCACAAAAAATCCGCGGGCGATGTCGTCAGCAACTGTCCCAAGGCTGCTTTTCACATTTCTCAAAGAAGCCTTGAGGTTGAAATCAAGACGGTTGTTCACTAGCGCTGTCATAGCACTCCTTTCTTTGCATGCAGCCCTTGTGGGGTGGCGCAGGCTTTGATCGGGTCGCCATCAAACCTGGCAGATGCCTGCAGGTTGCTGACCCTCGTGGATGCTGCCGGGGAAGGCAGCGCGTTCGGGTAAGCCCTTACCTTTGCAGGACTTGTGCGCATTCTAGTTTCGGGTCAAATAACCTGTCAATCATAAAAAACATGATTGATATATCTAATACGGTTTAAAAAACAGTTATTTTGGTTATAAATCGGCTTATTTCACGAAGTTGAGTGTTTCTTTGCAATGCTTGCTTCATGTAACGTCTGCTGCGTTTACACCCGGGTTTGTTCAGCTGTGGCCCCCAAATGGTCTGAAGAAAATCTCAATCGCAGCGGTTTGCGTGATTGAAAATTTAGGCTTGCCGGCACGATGCAGTGGCTTTAACCTTCAAATGTCCGAGTTTTCGGACACCCACCGGGTAAACAGTCCCGGTACCTCCTGGAAGCAATCACTTGCTTCCATCGCACTGCGAGACGATTCATCTCTCCTTTTGCGAAGCCAGATGGCATGGGTTTTATGCCCGCCATCGACCCCGGCCAGTTCTGCTGACCGGGGTTTTTCTTTTTTCCGGGCAGCCGCTTTATCGAAGGCATTGACCTTTGGCGCCGGCCATCAAAAAATCAAGCACTCATGACAGGCAACCCAAAAAACCCCGCGTGGCAGAACCGCCTAAACAACTTTTGGACCGGCGCCGGCGCTGTGCTTCGTTCGCCCCGTTGGCACCGACGTGTGGCCTGGGCCATCGGTATCTGGCTGCTGGTGTGGGCGCTGGCCTATGCTGTCGTTCCGCCGGTCGTCAAGTCGCAGCTGGAACGCCTGGGTTCTGAAAAGCTCGGGCGCCGGGTAAGCGTCGGTTCGGTGGATTTCAAGCCCTGGTCGCTGGAGCTGACCCTGCATGACCTGGCCGTCGCCAAGGCCGGTTCAGCCACATCACAGCCGGCTGCGCCACAGGCTGTTCCCCAGCTGAAAATAGGGCGCCTCTATATAGATGCGGAACTCGTGTCCCTGCTGCGGCTGGCGCCTGTGGCGGATGCGCTGACGGTCGAGCAACCGGAACTCTCGCTGACCTATTTTGGCCAGGGCCGGTATGACATCGACGACATCCTGGCGCGGCTCAAGACGCCTGACACGCAACCGGCCGGCGACGGCGCACGGTTTGCGCTTTACAACCTGGTGCTGAGCGGCGGCCGGGTGGACGTTGTCGATGAGTCGGTTCACGCCACGCATGCCCTGCGCGACCTGCAGCTGGCGGTGCCATTCCTGAGCAATCTGCCCTCGCAGCGCGAGATCAAGACCGCGCCCCGGCTGGCTTTTGAACTCAACGGCAGCCGGTTTGACACCGCGGCCGTGGCCACGCCGTTTGCGCCAACCCGCCAGACCGACGCGACGCTCCAGCTGCGCGATCTTGATTTGCAGCCCTATCTGGCGTACTGGCCCGACAGCCTGCCGTTCCGCTTGCAAAGCGCCGTGCTGCAGGCCGACCTCAAGCTCGGGTTCGAGCAGAACCCTGCGCCGGCCGTGACGATTTCCGGAAGTGTCACGGCCGAAAAGGTCAGGCTGCTGGAGGCCGGGCCATCGGGCAGCGCGCCCGGCGCCGCGCCCGAACTGCTGGCCTTCGACCGCCTGTATCTGGCGCTGGACGATGTTCGGCCGCTGGAGCGGCTGGTCAAGCTGTCGGCGGTCGAACTGAGCGCACCCACACTGTCCGTGGCACGCGACCGGGCAGGGCGGCTCAACCTGCTGCCGGCCAGCCCGCGAGTTGCTAGAAAAAGCGTAGCTGAAAGCGCACGTCCAGCAAGCGCAAAAGGCCAAAATGAGACAGAAAATCAGGCTGCGGCAGCTTCCACCCAACCCTGGCGCGTCCAGGTGGGCCGGGTGGATGTCGAGGGCGGCGCGCTTGACTGGCGCGATGAAACGCTGCCGTCGCCGGCGCGGATTCGCCTGAAAGACCTGGCGCTGAATGCGACATCGATCGCCTTTCCGTTTGCCGACAACGCGCCGTTCCAGTTCAGCGGATCGCTCGGGCTCGACGCGTCGATACCGGATCAGCCGGTAGCGGGCAAAACCGCCGCGAAGTCTGCCGCAAAGCCGCCGCTCGCCGTGCCCGCCGTGGCGCCGGCAAGTCCACCGTCGGCGCCGATGGTCACTTTCAAAGGCTCGGCCACCGACCGATCCGCCGATGCCACGGCCACTGTCGGCGCCTGGCCGCTCGGCATGGCGGCGAAATACGTCGGCCAGTTCCTGTTGCCGGTGCTCAGTGGCCGGCTGGATGCCAACGTCGGCCTGAAATGGCAGGC
>JBBSRS010000225.1:0-4910 GCA_038242795.1 Burkholderiales bacterium | reverse complement strand
TCGTCACCCACGACCGCACGAATCCCGCCAATCAGCGACGGATCAAGCTCAAGCTTGACACCGAGCTTGCGTCCAAACCGCTTTTCCAGTACCGCTCCAATCTCGTTCAAGGCCGGCTCGTCCAGCGGAAAAGCACTGAAGACGATGGCATCGGTCACGCCGCCTGCAGCGTTCTTCAGCGAACGAAACTGCATCGCGATCTCGGGCAGCGCAGACAGACGACCATTTTCAATCACCAGGCGCAGGAAATTCCTGGCAGCCGGAGGCAGCGGGTCGGCGTCATGGCCTGCCACGCTGGCCATCAGGTCGAACACCTGGTCCACACTTGCCTTCGGGCTGTCGGCAAACTGGAGCAACTGGGCATTTTCTGCCACAGTCGCCAGCCTGTCCAGCCAGAGGCTAGCGGCAGTCAGGTCGGAGCCCTGCGCCTTGAACAGCGCATCTGCGTAAGGGCGGGCAATGGTTGCAAGTTCAGCCATAGTGGTTTGCCTCGCCTACAACTCGGTCTTCAAGCGGCTCAGCAACTCGGCATGAACCCCGGCATTGACTTCCTTGCGGAGAATCTGCTCGGCGCCCTTGACCGCCAGCAAGGCAACCTGCTCGCGCAATGCCTCACGGGCCTTGACCGTTTGTTGAGCGGCTTCAGCCTGGGCTGCCGCGATGATCTTGTTGGCTTCCTCGACCGCACGGGCCTTGGCTTCCTCGACGATGCCTTGGCCCCGACGGTCTGCATCGGCCAGACGGGTGGCGGTCTCGGTGCGCGACGTGGCCAGTTCGGCCTCCACACGCTTGTTGGCGGTGGAGAGTTCGGACTTGGCCTTGTCGGCGGCAGCGAGGCCGTCAGAAATTTTCTGTGCCCGCTCGTCCAGCGCTTTTGTGATTGGTGGCCACACGAACTTCATCGTGAACCAGACCAGGATCGCAAAAACGACAGCCTGCAGGAACAGGGTGGAGTTAATGTTCACGGCTTATTCCTTATAGAACCTACCAGGGTTTGCCGAAAAATTAACGCAGGACAAACGGGTTGGCAAATGCGAACAGCAGGGCGATGGCAACGCCAATCAGGAAAGCAGCGTCGATCAGACCGGCCAAGATGAACATCTTGGTTTGCAGGTCGTTCATGAGCTCAGGCTGGCGTGCCGAGGCTTCCAGAAATTTGCCACCCATCAGGGCGATGCCGATAGAGGCGCCGATAGCGCCGAGGCCGACGATCAAACCACAAGCCAAAGCGACGAGTCCGAGAATGTTTTCCATGATTGCTCCAAAGATGAGAGGAAAGGTAAAAAGAAAAGGGAAAGAAAAAGCCAACCGCCGTCAGGCAAAAAGGCCTAGTGTGAATCGTGGGCCTGCCCCACGTAAATCAACGTCAACATCATGAAGATGAAGGCTTGCAGCGTGATCACCAGGATGTGGAAGATGCTCCACACGGTTCCGGCAACGACATGCCCAAATCCCAGCCAGAACATACCCGTGAGGGGGTTGAACTGCCAGGCCCACACGCCACCCATCAGGGCGATCAGCATGAAGACGAGTTCGCCGGCAAACATGTTGCCGAACAGCCGCATGCCGTGCGAGACGGTCTTGGCGGTGAATTCAATCATTTGCATCAGGAAGTTGACCGGATACAAAAACCAGTGGTCGCCAAACGGCGCAGCAATGAGCTCGTGCGACCAACCGCCGATGCCCTTGATCTTGATGTTGTAAACCAGGCAAACCAGCAGCACGCTGACAGACAGGCCCAGGGTGGTGGACAGGTCGGCCGTGGGCACGACGCGCATGTAGGCATGCTCGGGGTCATGGCCTGCGGCACCATAAAACATGGCCCAGATGCGGGGAATCGCATCGACCGGCAGCATGTCCATGGCGTTCATCAGGAAAATCCAGACAAACACGGTGAGCGCCAGTGGCGACACCAGTTTGCGGCTCTTGGGGTTGTGAATCACGCCCTTGGCCTGGCTGTCGACCATTTCCGACAAGATTTCAACCGCGGCCTGGAAACGGCCCGGCACGCCGGAAGTGGCCTTGCGGGCCGCGCGCCACAGGAAAAAACAACCAATGGCGCCCAGCAACACCGAATAGATCACCGAGTCAAGGTTGAACAGGCTGAAATCGACGATGCTGCTCTGCTTGACGCCTTCCAATGAAAAATTGGTCTGCAGATGCTGCAGGTGGTGCTGGATGTACTCTCCAGACGTCGGGGCATGTGTTCCAGCGTTCTCAGCAGCAGACATAGGTCACCAATTCGTCAGTTCTTCAAAAATTTTATTGATCGAGTCTTGCGCGCCGGGCCAAACCACATGGCCACCCAGTACACCTTCATCGTCACCACGAAACCTGCCAGCAAAGCCAGCCAATTCAACCCTTCAACCAGCCTGGGCGCGGCAAACAGCATGGCCACCGTCAAGGCAATCTTGACCATTTCCCAGACGAAAAATCCGGCCAGCGCCGCATTTCCATGCACTGCCGATTTCTGGCGCGACAGGCCCCGGGCAAACAGCGCCGCGGGAATGATCACCGCCAGCGCGCCATAACCTGCCGACCAGCCCATGCGCGCCTGGCCTGTCAACATCCAGGCCAAGGACGCCACCACGATGCCAACCCCGACCTGTCCTGCCCACACGGACCACAAGGAAACCGAAGGGTTCAACTTTCGAACCTTTTCGGCTTCTTCGTGCGTCAGGGGCTTGAACCCCTCGTCTTGCGCCTCATCTGCTTCATCTGGCTGGTAGCCATTTCCTGCCTTTGCAGCACTTGCCAAGGCAGACCCTTCAGGGCACTTGTGGCATTTTTCCGCCGCGTTTGCCATTGTGTTCCTCACAAATTACATGAAGGTTACGCGCACCAATTTCAGCAAAGCCTCTGATTATACGTAGAAACCCCTGCTATTTGGCAATAACCATGCGCCTGCTCTGGATTGGTGTGGTTCCATGGCCGCTTTATGATCAGGTTGGTGCCTGGACCACAATGGCGCCCCATTCTAATGAAAGACCACCGATGCCTGCGCTGATGAAATTCCTCCATGTTCTTGCTGCCATCGCCTGGCTCGGCGGCATCAGTTTCATGCTGTTTGCGCTGCGCCCTGCGGTGGTTGAGTTGCTGGAACCGCCGCAGCGCCTGCCCTTGATAGCGCAAACGTTGCGGCGTTTTTTCAGTCTGGTCTGGGTGACGGTTGTGGTGTTGCTGCTGTCCGGCCTGGCCATGCTGCTGGGCGTGGGCATGAAAAACGCGCCGGCCGGCTGGCACGCCATGCTGGGCATTGGCTTGGTGATGTTTGCCTTGTTCGGTCATATTTATTTTGGCCCTTTTCGCCGTCTCAAGCAGGCCGTCAGCGCAGCCGATTGGCCCGAAGGCGGTCGCCGCGTCAAGCAGATTGTCACGCTCTCCGCCGTCAACCTGGTGCTGGGCGTGCTGGCGATTGGCGCCGTGTTTTTCCTTGTCTGATGCGTGAGCGACCCGCATTGCAATGCGTGAAAACTTCACTGCGCGCCGCCTTGAACATTGCCCCATGAATGCCGACCATCCCCCGGCAAGTGCTCGCAGCAACTGGCGGCTGGCCGGCCTGTTCAACCGCCTTCGCAGCGCACTGCCGTGCCGTGAGTCGCTTGCCGCCCATCCCTGGCTCAAGCCTGTCGCGCACCGTTTGCTGGACCGCCAGTTGTGGCGCGCACAACACGAAGCCGTGGCGCGTGGCGTCGCCATCGGGATTTTCTGGGCTTTTGCCGTGCCGGTGGCTCAGTTTGCGCTGGCCACCCTGAACTGTGTCTGGTGGCGCGCCAATATTCCGGTCGCTGCCGGCATGACGCTGGCAACCAATCCCTTGACCATTGGCTTCTGGCTGTGGCTGGCTTACCGGCTGGGCAGCCTGGTGCTGGACGCGCCAGCGCCGGTTCCATTAGCCGACGGTGCCGGGCTGCTGGCCTGGCTGGGCTCCTTTGGGGCGCCGACCATGCTGGGCATGGGCATTTTTGCGTTTGGTGGCGCATTGAGCGGCTACCTGGCCGTCAAGCTCACCTGGCGCATGCGCGTCGGCGTCAAACGCTGGCGCAGGCAGAACACGCCCCGCGCCGCCGCGACACCGCCCGCCGGCTGAATCAACCCAGCCTTTCGCTTTTCCTTTCACTCCAACCGCTGCCTGCAGCCACACGCCATGTCCCTCTCTGCCGTCGCCGCCAACGCCTTGCCCGACACCCCGTGCTACCTCAACGGCGACTTCAGCACGCTGCGGGACGCCAAGATCAGCGTACTCGACCGCGGCTTCATCTTTGGCGATGGCGTGTATGAAGTCGTGCCCGCCTACGCCGGCAAGCTGTTCCGCTTCGATCAGCACATGGCGCGGCTGAACCGCAGCCTGGCCGAGTTGCGCATCACCAATCCGCTGACGCAGGACGAGTGGCGCGACACAGCTCTCAAATTGATAGCTGACTATGCCCTGTCAACCGGCGCAGACACGCAAAAAGGCAATCAACTGATCTACATCCAGGTGACCCGTGGCGTGGCCATGCGCGACCACCCAATGCTGCCCGGCTTGAGCCCCACCGTGTTCATCATGGTCAACCCGATGAAACTGCCCAGCGAAGCGCAGCGCGCGCAAGGCGTGGCCTGTGTCAGCGCCGGCGACTTTCGCTGGGAAAAAGCCCACATCAAGAGCACCAGCCTGCTGGGCGCGGTGTTTTCGCGCCAGATCAGTTTTGACGCCGGCGCGCTGGAAACCGTCATGTTCCGCGGCGACCACCTGAGCGAAGCCGCCGCCAGCAACGTCTGGGTCGTCAAAAACGGCAAGGTCATGGGGCCGCCCACAGACCATCTGGTGCTCGAAGGCATTCGCTATGGCCTGATCGAGGAAATTTGCCGCGCGGCCGACATCGGGTTCGAGTTGCGCCCCATCAGCCGCGCCGAGGTGCTGGCCGCCG
>JBBSRS010000224.1:0-4918 GCA_038242795.1 Burkholderiales bacterium | reverse complement strand
CAACAACTTCCTGTGGGCCTACAACATCGACACCAAGGCACTGTCGCGCGTCATGTCGATTCCGGCGGGCGGCGAATCGACCGGCCTGCACGCGGTCGATGAGCTGAACGGCTGGACCTACATCATGAGCAACTTCCAGCACGCCGGCGACTGGGGCGGCATCCACGGCAATGTCAAGGCCACGCTCGAGCCGCTGATCAAGGCCAACTACAAGGACAAGTTTGGCGCCGCCGTCGGCTACCTGACCTGCGAGCCGACGCAAATGAAGCTGGGCAAGACGTGATGATATGAACGGCTAGGCACTGAAAAAATAACAGCGCCATTTCTGGCCCAGCCAGTTGCCCGGCCTCTTCTGGATGCCGGGTTTTTTCATTTAAATGCTACTTTATTAATAGCTGCTCGCGCCCGTCCAGCATGCGCAAGCATCACTATTTTTTTAAAGTCGTGTAACTACTCAGCGCCCTCGAAGCTCTCTGTAATCTCTTTTGTCATTGCGGACTTGATCCGCAATCCATGACCCCGTGGGGCGAGAAGTCATGGTTCCCGGGTGCTGAAACCCCGGGCTTGATCCGGGGCCGGGATGACAGAGGCTGATGTCATTGCGCTTTAAACAGAAAAGCGCCCCGAGTAGTGACGAAATCGTGGCGGAGAACGCAACAAGTGCCCCAGCGGCAGCGCGCCACTGGCCCGGCAAGCAAAACCACGATCCCTCAAGCGCCGCCTGAATATATTGCAGGCCGATACGGTGCAGGAACGACAGGAACGACAGGAACGGCTGGAGCGGTATTTGCCTTGAGTTTGAGGGTGAAACAGGTTGATAGCCCTTATGGGCAAAGCACAAGCAGCTATTAAAAATAGATTGAATCATTGATGCTGCAGCGAGTAAAACATTCATTCGCCGCAAATAAAGCGGCGAATGAATTGCATAATCACCGCATGTTTTCTGACAAACCCGAACGCCGCCGCACCTACCTCTGGCAGCGCCCCGACTGGCCGCAGTGGCGGTTTGACGCGGTTGCGCTGGTTGCGCCACTGGCGCAAGTCCACCGTGCGCAGGGGCATTTGGCGGGCCGCATGGCCGGGCTGGGGCTGGCAGAGCGCGACCAGGCCACATTGCAAACGCTGACGCAAGAAGTCATTACCACCAGCGCCATCGAAGGCGAGGCGCTCAACCTGGACGCCGTGCGATCTTCCGTCGCCCGCAGGCTGGGGGTGGATATTGGCGCTCTGGCCCCGGCAGACCGCAACATCGATGGCGTGGTCGACATGGTGCTCAACGCGACCCAACACCACGCCCAGCCGCTCACCGCCGAGCGCCTGTTTGGCTGGCACGCGGCGCTGTTCCCCACCGGCTACAGCGGCCACGTGCGTATTCAAATCGGCGCATGGCGTAACGACGCTGCCGGCCCCATGCAAGTCGTGTCCGGGCCGGTCGGGCGGGAAAAAGTGCACTTTGAAGCGCCACCCGCCACGGCATTGCCGCTAGAGGTTGCCGCCTTCCTGCAATGGTTCAACGCCGTCCCGGCGGGCGATGCCCTGATCCACGCGGCGCTGGCCCACCTATGGCTCGTCACCCTGCACCCGTTTGACGACGGCAACGGCCGCATCAGCCGCGCCGTGGGCGACATGGCCCTGGCCCGCGCCGAAGGCACCGCCCAGCGGTTTTACAGCCTGAGCGCCCAGCTACAGCGTGAACGCAAAGACTATTACAGCCAGCTGGAAGCCAGCCAGCGCGGCACGCTGGACGTCACGCCGTGGCTGAGCTGGTTTCTGGGCTGCCTGCTGCGCGCCGTGCAGGGCGCCGATGGCATGCTGGCGGGCGTGCTGGACAAAGCCCGGTTCTGGCAGCGCTGGGCGGGCACGCCCATGAACTTGCGGCAAACGTTGGTGCTGAACCGTGTGCTGGACGGCATGGAAGGCAAGCTGACGAATGCCAGGTGGGCGGCGATGGGCAAATGCTCTGCGGACACGGCGCTGCGGGACATCAACGACCTGCTGGCGCGCGGCGTGCTGCGCAGGCTAGAGGGTGGGGGGCGGAGTACGGGGTATTTGTTGGTGAAATCGGGCTAACTGAACTCAATATCTGACAGTTCTGCCCAGCACAAGCGAGAAGGATTTCTCGTTAAAGTAAAAAACAGGAATGACAAAACTGCTCAATGCTTTTCCAAAATCAGCTTCGCGCAACTAAAGCCCGACAGGCCGCTCAGCCAGCACCTTTCTGACCATGGCGCAAGCTGCGGGAACCGGCTCAATGATGGTCCCAATGCCCAGCCCGGACAAACGCCGGGCAGTCTCACTGAGAGGGCCGCCGCCGATGATGACGGCTTCGGCCCCCCTGTCGACACAGGCCTGTACGGCGGCTCGCAACTCTTCAAACTGGCGCTCCGGGTCGGCGGCCAAAGCGGTCGGTTCAGATTGGGTCAGCGTGACACCAACGAAGTTTGCCTCACCCTTGAAGCGTTCTCCCATCGCCGCAATCGCGGCAGCCAGTCCCGGCGTGCTGGTGGCAACGCCAAAGGCTCTACCCCCATAGGCTGCGGCCATCATTGAAGCCTTGCCAATGCCCAATACCGGGATGTCCAGCAAATCTTCCAGGATGTCGCGGCCGGGGTCACCGTAAGCGGCAACCACCACGGCGGCAATGTCAGGGTTCTCATCCAGCGCGTTCAAAACTGCCGCAACAACGTACCGGCGGGATTGCCCCAGCGCCACGTCTTCCGTGATCATCTTCGGGCCAGCAGTCGCGGTGGCGCCGATGACCTCGAACTCAGGCAACTCTACCTGCGCATACCGGCACATCATCTCGGTGGTGGCCCGATTTGAGTTGGGGTTGACGATCAGAACCTTCAGCGGGCCCTGATGTTCTGCACCCTTGGCGTGCATCAATGAAACCCCGCCGCAGGCGGTGAATCGCCGTCTTCTTCCATCGGCATGCCAAAGGTTTCGGGAATGAACTGGATGGCCACACCGATGATGACGAAGAGGCAGGCCAGGATGGAAAACATCGAACCCAAGCCGTAAGCGTCGAAGACCTTGCCAGCGATCACCGGGAACAAGCCGCCCGACAGTGAGCCGACCGCCAGAATAAACGCCGTGCCGAAACCACGGATGCGGGTGGGGTAGTTCTCGGGAGCGAACAACCAGATGGTGGTGTTGCAAATGATGACGGCGAAATTAAAAATCCAGCCACAGACAATGATCAGCGTGATGGACGTGCCACCTATCCATCCCAGCGTACCCGCACCCACCAAGCCGATGATGGCCGCAATGGTCAGTGTCGTCTTGCGTGGCAGGCGGCGGGCAAAAAAAGCGGCCGTCAAGGCCCCGACGAGCGAACCGGACTGCATCACCAAGGTGTACCAGAGCGACTTGTTAATTTCATAGCCCGACTGCACCAGAATGGTGGCCATCAAGGTCAAGACCGAAAACTGCGCAGCATAAGAGCACGCCACACCGGTCGACAAGCTGATGGTCCGGCGAAGGTACTTACCCTTGAAAATATCTAAACGGGATTTCTGCGCGACACCTGCGATGGCGGAAGCCGATGTATCAACTTCAGGTTGCGTGATGTACTGCGTCACCTTTACGGTTTTGGACGTCAGGTCGCCTTGCGCCAACCGAGAGATGACTTCGTTCGCCTCATCAATTTTGCCCTGCTGGGCCAGAAAACGAGGCGTCTCGGGAACCCAGCGCCGGAAGAAAACAACCAGCACCGCCGGGATGAAGAGCAGCCCGAAAACCCACCGCCAGCTGTTTTCCCCCGGAAACAGGGTGAAGACCAAAATGCCGAAAGCCGGTGCCAGCATGTTGCCAAAACCTGCGGCGGTCACGTTGATGAAAGCCACCGCCGTGCCGCGCTGCTTCGCGCCAAAGTACTCGGAGACCATGACCACGGCCACGGCGATTTCCCCGCCCAGGCCAAAGCCCACCACCCCGCGCGCCATGGCCAGGAACCCGTAACTCGGCGCCAGCGCACACAGCAGCGAGCCAAAAGCAAAGATCACCAGGTTCACGATCAGCAACGTGCGGCGACCGTACTGGTCCGCAATGGCCCCGGTCATCAAACGCCCAAGCGCCACCATCGTGAAGGTAACGGTGTTGAGAAAGCCGATGTCACCTGTGGTCAGGTTCCAGGCTTTGCGAAGCAACGGGCCTGTGACACCCACGGCGTTTTGCTCAAGCGAGTCGAAGAAGACGCCGAGCAACAGCATGGCCAAAATATAGTAATGCGCCTTGTTGACTTTGATGCCCGCGTAAGCTTTCTCAATCTGGTCTGCCACCGAGACGGCGGTGCGCTGCCCGCCACCTTCAGTGGATTGAATATTCAGAGACATGTCTTCTCCATTCAGAACGTTTGAGTTTTCCAGGACCAGGTTTGAACTTGGGTGTTTGCAGCCTGCCGATCTCGCAGCGGGTGACGACTACTGTTCAAACACAGCAATAACTATACCCACTAGTTTTTCGTCCGGTTCTTGAAAAACTGCCAAAGCAGAGGCTTGCTGAAACCACTTGACGCGTCATGGGCAAGAGAAGCATGCACCAATCGTGGCGGTCGCTCATGGCCTGCACTTGGCCCGAATTCAGCGCGCACTACCGCGCTGCGGAATGTCAACCAATTGCTGGTGCGCGGGGCTCTATGCACAAGTTGAACAGCATCGCGCCTTTGAGCACGAAGTGATCGGCATGGGCAGACTGCCCCAGCCGGTGCACCCCGCGCCCACACGCTTCAACGCACTGCTCGCGGTTAGCCGCGTGAGCACCACCCGCGCAATGCCCAACTCCTACCAGTACGCATCGGGATTGGGTGTCGGTAGTCATAGGCGGGAGTGTGTTCCGTTTGTGCGTTAAGTTAAATCAGATGGAATGATTTCGGAACAATCTTGCTGCTTGCAATTCTGTAAACCATAGATTACATTTT
>JBBSRS010000223.1:0-4955 GCA_038242795.1 Burkholderiales bacterium | reverse complement strand
GCCTTCCCGTCGGGGGGTAACTTTCTTTTCTGGCAAAAAAGAAAGTCACCAAAGAAAGTTGCCTGAGTGCGGGAGCGGATCAGAGCTGAACGCTCTGACGGGCCATCGCTTCGCTGGGCCCTGGGCTCTCTGATCGGCAGCCAGTCGCCCATGGCGTAGCTTGCTGGTTCTACCGCTCGTTCGCCAACAGCTTCACGCTCTGTTTAACCGTTTCCTTTGTGCTTTAAGCACTTCTTCGAGTTTCTTGTTTTAAACTTTTCCTGGACACTGCGGGGCAGGGACTGACAACGGACAGTAAAAAGAGACGGGGTGGTTCCACAGCCACTGACACACCATAAAGAAAAAAGGTGTTGCCTGTAGCTAACCGCGATGCGCAAAGCGCAAGCCAAGCAGATTAAACAGATCAAGCAAGCCAAGCAAGCCAAGCTAGACAAGCAGATCAAGCAGAATGTGAAGCTGTTGGCGAATGAGGGGTCGAACCAGCCAGCCGCCGGCATTGTCAACGGCCCTCACAACAAAGTGCCCAGGGCCCAACGAAGCGATGGCCCGTCAGAGCGTTCAGCTCTGATCCGCTCCCGCACTCAGGCAACTTTCTTTGGTGACTTTCTTTTTTGCCAGAAAAGAAAGTTACCCCCCGCCGGGAAGGCGCTTACCCCTCAATCCACAGAAGAACCCTCCAAACCCCAAGAAAAAACAGGAAAAAAACGGTAAGCGTTCGCAGTTAAAAAACAATAAAAAAACCGGTTTTACGCAAGCTGAGTAAAGCTTTAAAGCTATTTATTAAGTAGCAATCCCCGAGCGTCTGGTCTGGAGCAAACAGAATGCTTCGAAAGCCCGCTTCAGCCCATGAAGTTCAGCAGCGCGGCCTCGATCGCAGCAGCTGTGGCCAACGGCTTTTCCATCGGGAACAGGTGGCTGCCGTCGAGCATCATGATGCGGCCCTGGGTGATTTTCTGCGTCATCGCCATGCCGACCTGCTTCATCTCGACCGACTGGCGCCCGCCGATGAAGGTCGCCGGGCATTGCAGCGGATGCGTTCTCAGCAACTGCTCCAGGTTGTCGGGCAGGGTGTTGTAGATCGACGTTTCCACATCGCGGTCAAAGCTCAGCAGGCGCTGGCCCTGTGCGCTGCCGCCTTCGTCGTGCGTGCCGTGGTCGATGTAGTCGCGCAGCACCTGCTCGTCCCAGCGGGCAAAGGCTTTTTTGCTGCGAAAGTGTGCCAGCACCTCGTCCCGGCCCAGCCACTGGTGGCGGCGCTTGCGGCTGATGGCGCCCGGCGAGATCGAGCCGACCAGCTTGGCCCGCTTCGCCACGCTGAGCGCCTTGGCGCGCCAGCCGCCCAGCACCGGCGAGTCGAGCATCAGCACGCCGGCGACCTTCTGCCCGCCAAGTTCGGGATGAAGGGCGGCGCACATCAGGCTCAAAAAGCCGCCCAGCGAATGGCCGACCAGAAACGCCGGCTGGCCTGACCTTTCGACTTCCTGGCTGGCAAAGTCGGCCAGTTGCTGCACCAGATTCGGCCAGTTGCTGGTGACCGGGTAGCGCGGGTCATGGCCGAATTTTTCAATTGCCTGGATTTGAAAACCACGCGCCTCCAGGCTCTGGAACAGCACGCCGTAGGTGCTGCCCGGAAAGCTGTTGCCATGGGAAAAAATGATGAGGGGTTGGGTACTTTTGGGCACGGGGATAAGGGGCGGCGCAGCGTGCAGCGGCGGTTTTGCCCGGAGGTAAATGTCGGTGAGGGGGTCAGGACGGAAAAACCAAGGCCTGTGAAAGAAGAAATGGCCTAAATCAGTTTTTCCTGCGGCGTGGTGATTTTTTTCAGCGCCGCATGGCGGCCGGCGGGCATCTTGATGGGCGTGTCGGTGTGCGCATCGTTCCAGACCGGGTCTTCAATGCTGTCGAACACCTGGCGCAGCTTTTGTCCCCAGCTGTTGTGCATCATCTGGTAGTAAGGGTTGTCGTGGTCAATGCAGACGATCTTGTCGCTCTTGAGGCTGTCGGCTTCGTACACCACCAGGTCCAGGGGCAGGCCGACCGACAGGTTGGACTTCATGGTCGAGTCCATCGACACCAGTGCGCACTTGGCCGCCTCGTCCAGCGGGGTTTCAGGCCGGATGACCCGGTCGAGCACCGGCTTGCCGTACTTCGATTCGCCGACCTGAAAGTAGGGCGTTTCTTCGGTGGCCTCGATGAAGTTGCCGGGCGAATACACCTGGAACAGGCGCATGCCTTCGCCCTTGATCTGGCCGCCGAAGACCAGCGACACGTTGAAGCCGACCGCGTCGTTGCGCAGCGCCTGGGCGTCGTGCTCGTAGACGCGGCGGATGGCCGAGCCCAGCACGCGGGCGGCGTCGAACATGCTCTTGGCGTTCCAGATGGTGATCGGCTCGCCGCCGGCCGGGTCGGGAATTTCCTCGGTCTGCAAAATCTCGCGCACCGACTGCGAGATCGACAGGTTGCCGGCGGTCAGCAGCACCATGAAGCGGTCGCCGGGTTTTTCATAGACGATCATCTTGCGAAAGGTGCTGATGTGGTCCAGGCCCGCATTGGTGCGGGAGTCGGACAGGAAAACCAGTCCGGCATTGAGTTTGATGGCGACGCAGTAAGTCATGGGGCAGTGGGGTGATGGGGTAATTGAGTAATGTAGGCGCTGTTCTGAAAGTTTGAGCCCCTGAGATTGATGCAGTCCAATCCGCGGCTTGGGCCAGGATGACCGATCCACGCCACATTTTCACCGATGCGCAATGGCAGCATATCCAGCCATTCATGCTTCCTTGCAAGGGTCGCCACGATACCAAACCCGTTTCCGAGGTGCCCGATGGCCTGCAGACCAAGGCACTTTTGGCAGATAAAGTTGACGAGTCCGACAAAATTTTCCAGACAGGGCAGGCCTTGAACAGGGAGGTCACTGCCCTGCCCAAAGCCAATATGCGTTGGACTACGGCAAGTGCGCAGTTCAGGCGGCGTGCGCCATTTTTGCAAGGCTGCACCGTCCATCGTGGGGTTCTGGTTGGGAGTCAGCAACTCGGGATCCACGGGACCCAATACCCTGCGCAAGGGAACACCATGCGCTTGCCACATTGCCACCAAAAGGACAGCCATCCGGTCTGTTTTTTTGTGTGCATCGGGTTGTCGGGGGGCAAGACTTTTATCTGTTGGTCGCCATCGCCCCATGTAAATGAAAAGTAAATGGTTTGTTTACATATTGTTAAATTTAAACCGATAAGCAGTAAGTTGGTAACAACATTTCAGGATATGAAGGAGTAGATTCTTAAAGCGTTCTTGTGTTTCGGCATTGCCGGATCCCGGAAAATGGAGGTGGAATTATGCTCAGCCTGTTGCAGCATTTCACGAAAGCTGCGGTGTTTGCAGTGGCAATTGCCAGCGGTCCATCGCACGCACAACCCGCGACTCCCGCCTCCCCAAAATCGCCGGGTGAATCTGCGCGATGCGAACGCGTGGTGAAGGCGGAAATCGTCGCATTGGAGCAAGCCATTGTTCTCAACCGCTTCGGGGCCTTCAACCCTTCCGGAATGCTTTTTGCCTTGATGCGCGATGTGGTGTTCTCGGGCCACGCAGACATCAAAGACGATACCCCCGTCAGCAACGCCAATCTCTCCCAGGCTCCCGGTTTCGTGAAGCTTCGCGAGGACAAGCGGCCGCGCCCGATTGTGTTGCGCGCCAACGAAGGGGATTGCCTTCAGGTGCGGTTTCACAACCTGCTGATGCGCGGCGTGCCTGACGAACGTGCAGGCGGCTCGGTCCAGAACGGGGGCAAGGTGCCGGCCCACATGGAGGACCCCGATGGCACGGTGTACGGAGCCCCCGCAGCGCGAACCGGGCGCGAACTGGTGCAACCTGGCTCCATCAGCAACGACCTGCCGTTGACCCGGGCGGCAAGTTTTCATGTGAACGGACTCAATGTGGTGCCGGTGCCTCCCTCGGAGTGTCCACTGGCCACGCCAGACCATCCCTGGCTTTGCGGCACCGACGGTGACAACGTCGGGTTGAACGAGCCGATGGTTCACCCCGCCACCCCGGAGACCTTGCGCAGCCGCCTGATGCAACAGGGCGGGCAGGTCTATCCGGGGCAAAGCGCCGTCTACCGCATGTATGCATTCCGCGAAGGCACCTACTTTGCTTATTCGACGGGTGCCACCGTGGGTGGAGAGGGCGACGGCGGGCAGCTGGGCGCCGGCCTGTTCGGCGCCGTCAATGTGCAGCCGCGCGGGGCGCGCTGGTACCGCTCGCAGGTAACGCATGCTGACCTGCGCGCGGCATCGCGCCCGGTGGCGACCGGGCGCCATCCCTACAGCCGCCTGGATTACGACGGGGCACGTTATGCCAGCGGGGCACACAAGGGAATGCCTATTCTGGCCATGCTCGACGGCCAGGAGATCGTGCACTCCGACCTGAACGCCATCGTCGTGTTGTCGGGCGCATCGCCGGATGGCAATGACACCACCGGGCCCGCCAGACATTGCAGCGACTACGCCACTGGCAACTCCTGTGGCCGAAGTTACCGGGAATTCACGGTGGTGATGCACGATGAGGTGAAGGCGGTGCAGGCTTTTGCCGAGCTGGAGGATGAAGGCAATCCGCTGCACTACATCAAGGACGGCATGGGCATCAACTATGGCGTCGGCGGCATGGGGGCGATGGTGGTCGCACGCAACCGCCGCACCGGGCCCGCCAAGGATTGCCCGGAGTGCAAGGCAGAGGAGTTCTTTCTCAGTTCATGGGCCAATGGCGATCCTGCGCTGGTGCTGAAGTGGGGTGCAAACGGCAAGAAGCCGGAAGGCGCGATGTACCCCGATGACCCGTCCAACGTGCACCACTCCTATATCAACGACCCGGTGCGGTTTCGCAACCTGCACGCCGGGCCAAAGGAAACCCACGTTTTTCACCTGCATGCGCACCAGTGGGTGGCAGATATCAGCGCGCCCGGCTCG
>JBBSRS010000222.1:0-4959 GCA_038242795.1 Burkholderiales bacterium | reverse complement strand
GGCGGCTGGACGCAGGCCAACAAGGACCATTTCGCCGATGGCGCCTCGTTCGACCAGATTTACACGCAGAAATAAAACCGGCCCATTGCCCGCGCCAAGCCCGCTTCCCCGCTGGCCCGGCCGCGCCAGCACAGCGACCCGCTGTTCGGCGTGATCGAACAGCAGAGTCTCGACCGCGGGCTGCAGCAGCCCGCCGAGGATATCCCGTCCGGCAAGGCGGCGTGGCCTGCGATCCCTGCGCAGGGCCTGCACTGGGCGGTTTGATGAATAAATATGCCTTTTGCGCAATAGGGACGAGCGCAAGCAGCTACTGATTAAATAGCATTTCCATCCTGTAAAAATTGTTTTTTAACCGCTTGCATCCAGTTTTTTAACTGTTCCAGGAGAACTGCGTGCCCACCAATCCATTCAAGCCATCAACGTCCGCAACCAGTTTCGCGGCAAGGCCAAGGAAATCATTCTTGGCGACGTCGTCTCCAAGATCGATGTCGAAACGCCATAAGGCATCGTCACCCCGGTGATCACCAAGCGCTCGGTCGACCAGCTGGAAATGAGGGTTGGCAGCGAGGTGGTGGTGCTGCTGGTCAAATCGACCGGGGTGTCGATTGCCAGGCTGTGACGGATCCGGTGCAAGCGTTGCGTGACTCAGGCCTGAAGTCGTCAGCACATCAGCGCGCCCGCCCCACAAGGGCCAGCCGTTCAGGCGCGGCCGGAGATTTCACGAGTTCCAGGGGCGACTGGAGGCTTTGCAAGGCTTGCTCGACGATGCTGCGGTTGAGCATGGGGGCGAAAGACTCGATCAAGGCATACACGTAGCCGCGCAGGTAAGTGCCGCGCCGCACCGCCAGCTTGGTCAGGTTGATGCCGAACAGGTTTCCCGCATCGATCGCGCGCAGCGTCAGGTCGCGTTCGGCCTCGAAGGCAATCGACGCCACGATGCCCACGCCCATGCCCAGTTCCACATAGGTTTTGATGACATCGGCATCCATTGCGTTGAGAATGATGTCGGGCACCAGATGCTGGGCTTTGAAGGCCTCGTCAATGCGGGTGCGGCCGGTAAAGCCGGTGTCGTAGGTGATCAATGGGTAGCCCGCCAGCCGCTGCAGCGTCAGTGGCGCATCGAGCAGGGTGTGGCCCGGCGGCACGATGACCGAGTGCGTCCAGCGGTAGCAGGGCAGCGCGATCAGGGCATCGTGTTGGGCGAGTGCCTCGGTGGCGATGCCCACATCCGCTTCGCCTGACAGCAGCATCTCCGTCACCTGTTCGGGCGAGCCCTGGTGCAGGTGCAGCTTGATGCCCGGAAACTGTGCGCGGAACGCCTGTACGGCCGTGGGCAGGGCGTAACGTGCCTGGGAATGCGTGGCGGCAATCGACAGCAGCCCGCTTTGCTGTGAAGCGAATTCCGCCCCGGCCCGGCGCAGGTTGCTGCTGCCGAGCAAAATATGTTCGATGATGGGCAGCACGTGGCGGCCGGGGTCGGTGAGGCCGGTCAGTCGCTTGCCGGCACGCACAAAGAGTTCGATGCCGAGCTCTTCTTCCAGTTCGCGGATCTGCCGGCTGACACCCGGTTGCGAGGTGTGCAGCGTGTTGGCCACTTCGGTGAGGTTGAAGCCACACCGCACCGCCTCCCGCACAGAGCGAAGTTGCTGGAAATTCATAAAAAGCCTTCTTAATAACCCGGACGATTATCAAATTCATGCTTTCTTTGGGCAAAGAATAATTTGTAGATTCGATATGGCGTATTGAAACAGTCGTGCCTTGCGCAGCGGCGCATGTCAGCGTCGTCAGGAGCGCCTTGCCCAGCGGCGAGTCCCCATGACCCGATTCCGTGTTGACGTGGCCGAGATGTTGCAGCCAGACAAACTCGCTTCTCCAGGCACGGGCATAGGCACATGCCAGGCGCGGGAGGCAATACGGGTCGTTGCTGCTGGCCACCAGGATGCTGGGGCAGGGCAGTGGCGTGTAAGGCACCGGCGCGAAGTCCGCCAGCACCGCTCGGCGTTCCGGTCGGCGGGCGCCACCAGCAATGCGCCGTGAATCCGCCCGGCAACCTCCGGCGGTAAATGCGCTGTGGCAATGCAGCCCAGGCGGTGCGCAGCAACCACCACCGGGCCGGGCTGCACAAAAAATGATGTGCGCGATCGAGCCGACCCAGCCATTACGCAACGGTGTGATCCAGTCATCCTGCCGCCCCCGACATGCGCCGGGCAACTGCCCGGCCCACAGGCTTTGCCAGTGGCCAGGGCCGGAGTCACGTCAGCCGGGAACGATGGTGAGGCTGGGCATGTGAAAAGGGTCGTGTGGGTTGGAGGGCAAACAAGCGTTGCCGCTTTTCATGTTGGGTGTTTTGACGCTGGCAACGACCGCGGGTGAATGCTATTCTGGCGCCAGCATGAACAAAGCCTTCACCAAAGAAACCGATGCTGACGACGAGGACGAACTCCCCGCACCCCGTCCGCTGGCAAGTGGCAAGAACTACATCACGCCCCAGGGCTATGACCGGTTGCGGCTGGAACTGCTCGATCTGATCGACAACGAGCGGCCCAAGGTCGTCGATACCGTGCACTGGGCGGCAAGCAACGGCGACCGGTCGGAAAACGGCGATTACCTGTACGGCAAGAAGCGCCTTCGGGAGATTGACCGGCGTATCCGCTTTTTGACCCAGCGGCTGGAAATCGCTGAGATCAGCGACCCTGGCATCCATTGCGGCAACGACCAGGTATTTTTTGGCGCCACCGTCACCTACGCCGACGACCAGGGGCACGAAAGAACGGTGACCATTCTGGGCGTGGACGAGGCCGTCAGTGCGATGGGCCAGATCAGCTGGATTTCACCGGTGGCCCGTGCGTTGCTCAAAGCGCGAATTGGCGATGAAGTGACCTTGGTCACGCCCCAGGGAACGCAGTTGCTGGAAGTGTTGAAAGTGGACTATCCACAGATTGGCACGGCGGCCGGGCAAGCCTGATCCGTTCCCTCCAAAAAGCCAAGGTCAAGCCTTTCAGGCGCCGGCCTTGAAACGCTGAACCCGAATCACCGAAGGCGTTCGCTTGACGTTGCGCATCGCTGCAGCCAGGTGAATACGGTCGCGCACCGCCACGCTGAACCTCAGGTCGGTGGCGCCGTTGGCCGGCTCAATCCCCATGTCCACATGGGTGATGTCCACCTCGGCGCTGGCAAGCGCGGCAGCCACCTTGGCCAGCACGCCCTTGCCATTGGAAACCGTGACGATAAGGTTGGTTTCAAACGTTCGGGTGGGCTCGTCCGACCAGTCAACGGCAATGAAGCGTTCAATGTCGCGTTGCTGGAGCCGCTTGGCCACTGCACAGTCTTCGGTGTGCACGAAAAGGCCTTCGCCCCGACCCAGATAGCCCACGATGGCATCGCCTGGGATCGGGCTGCAGCACCGGGCAAACTCGACGGAGCTTTTCTCGCTGCCATCGAGCACCAGACCGCCCTGCGCGATGGATTCCTGCGGAATGTAGCGTTCCCGGCTCATCAGCAAGGCATCGGGCTTTTCGCCTTTCTCAGCCAGAAACGAGACGATCCGCTTGGCGATCATGCTGGCAATGCGCTTGCCCATGCCAATGTCCGTCAGCAACTCGGCACGCGAACGGTTGCCGGTGAAGCGAAGGATTTTTTCCCAGGTCGCGTGATGGGCGTCGTCGTCTTCTGAAAGGCGTTGACGGTTTATGCCCTCGGCCCGCAATGCCTGGGCAAGCATTTTTTCACCCAGTTCCTGAGATTCCGTGATGGCCATGCTCTTGAGATGATGGCGGATTTTTGAACGGGCCTTGCCGGTTCGGACAAACCCCAGCCAGGCGGGGTTCGGCGTGGAAACCGGCGCCGTGATGATTTCGATGACATCGCCGTTCAGCAGTTCGGTCCGCAGCGGAACCTGTTCCCCATTGACCTTGGCGGCAATTGCATGGTGGCCCACATCGCTGTGAATGGCATAGGCAAAGTCCACAATCGTGGCGCCCCGCGGCATTGCCATGATCTGGCTTTTCGGGGTGAAGACATAGACCGCCTCGGGAAACAGGTCGATCTTGACATGGTCCCAGAACTCGGCCGCATCATGGGTTTCATTCTGGATGTCAAGCAGCGACTGCAGCCATTTGGTGCCCAGGCGCTGAGAGGTGTCGCTGTTCGGATCGGACGCCTTGTACAGCCAGTGGGCCGCCACGCCGGCTTCTGCCACCACATGCATCGCATCGGTGCGCATCTGGAACTCGATGTTGGTGCCAAACGGGCCGACCAGCGTGGTGTGCAGCGACTGGTAGCCATTGACTTTCGGAATGGCAATGTAGTCCTTGAACTTTCCCGGCAACGGCTTGTAGAGCTGGTGCAGGATGCCCATGGCGCTGTAGCAGGTCGTCACCTCGTTCAGGATCACCCGAAACCCGTACAGGTCGGTCACCTGCGCAAAAGACAGGTGCTTTTGGTCCATCTTGTGGTAAATCGAATACAGCGTTTTTTCACGTCCGTAAATTCGCACAGGAATCTGGGCCGTTGCAAAGGCCGCCTCGACTTCTGACTGCACCCGTTTGATGACGTCGCGCCTTCGCCCCCGCGCACGGGTCAGTGCCTTGGCCAAAATGGCATAGCGCCAAGGATGCAGGTGCTGGAACGACCGGTCCTGCAGTTCGCGGTAGGTCGAGTTCAGGCCCAGGCGGTAGGCAATCGGGGCATAAATGTCCAGTGTCTCGCCGGCAATCCGTTTCCACTTTGAGCGGGGTGCGTCGCCAAGCGTTCGCATGTTGTGGATACGGTCGGCCAGCTTGATGAGGATGACCCGGACATCGCGCGCCATGGCGAGCAGCATCTTGCGGAACGACTCCGACTGGTTTTCTTCGCGGGTGTTGAATTCGAGTTTTTCCAGCTTGGTCAGTCCATCGACCAGATCGGCCACCGGCGCACCAAAGCGCTCGATCAGCTCCGGCTTGCTGACATCGCAGTCTT
>JBBSRS010000221.1:0-4970 GCA_038242795.1 Burkholderiales bacterium | reverse complement strand
TCGTTCGACGAGATTTCCCGCGATGCCGAGGTGCGCCGGCTCTACCTGGGCGATGGCCTGGACGAAACGCTGGAAGGAGCGGCGCATGCTTGAGATCGACAGGCTCAGCGCCTTTTACGGCCCGGCGCAAGCCCTGTTCGACGTCTCGCTTCGCGTGGCGGCCGGCGAAATGGTCGTGCTGCAGGGGCTGAACGGTGCCGGCAAATCGACGCTGCTCAAGGCGGTGATGGGCCTGGAAGTGCGTACTGAAGGCGCGATTCGTTACCAAATACCGTCGGGTCTGGCAAATGTCGAACGCTGGGAAACGCATCGTCGCGCGCAGGCAGGCCTGGGCTATGTCGCTGAGGACCGGCGGCTGTTCAGCGAACTGACGGTGCGCGAAAACCTGCATGTCGCTGCCGGACGCGACGCCAAGGCGCATGAAACGCGGGTGCTCGACCTGTTTCCGGTCCTCAAAACCCTGCTGAACCGGCCTGCCGCGCAGATGAGCGGCGGCCAGCAGCAGATGCTGGCGATTGCCCGCACCCTGATGACCGGCCCGAAAGTCCTGCTGCTCGACGAGCCCTGCGAAGGCATCGCGCCGGTGCTGGTGGCGTCGATCCGCGATGCCCTGCTGGCCCTCAGGGGCGAAGGCATGGCGCTGCTGGTGGTCGAGCAAAATCGATTGCTGGCCTCGCGCGCCGACCGCCTGCTGTGGCTGGTTGCGGGTAAAGTCAGAGACTCGTGAAATGGGGCCATTTCCGGGTGCTCATTCATTTTTAATTTTCCACTACAAAGGACATTGCCATGACGACGACCACCACCGACTCGGGACTGCAGTACGAAGACACCGTGCTCGGCACCGGCGCCATCGCCAAGGCCGGCCAGCATGTCAAGGTGCACTACACCGGATGGCTGTACAACGACGGCGTGCAGGGCAAGAAATTCGACTCCAGCAAGGACCGTGGCCAGCCCTTCCAGTTTTCGCTGGGCGCCGGTGAAGTGATTCGCGGCTGGGACGAGGGCGTGCAGGGCATGTCGGTGGGCGGAACGCGCCGCCTGGTCATTCCGGCAGAACTCGGCTACGGCGCGCGCGGCGCTGGCGGCGCAATTCCGCCCAACGCCACCTTGCTGTTCGAAGTGGACTTTCTCGGCACCTGATTGCCCCGGGCAATCACCGTCAAGACGTGCCAGGCCCGGCAGCGGGCCTGGTGCCATGCATTTCGCACCTCGCGTCTCCAGGGTTCACCATGATCATCACCAGCCTGCTCGACACCGACCTGTACAAGTTCACCATGATGCAGGTGGTGCTGCACCAGTTCCCGGCTGCCGAGGTGGAGTACAAGTTCAAGTGTCGCAATGCCGGCGCGCCCGGCATCGGCGACCTGTCGTACTACGTGCACGAGATACGCGAGGAAATCCGTGGGCTGTGCAGCCTGAAGTTCCAGGACGCCGAGTTGGGCTACCTCAAGGCCATGCGCTTCATCAAGAGCGACTTTGTCGATTTCCTGGGCATCTTCCAGCTCAACGAAAAATATGTCAGCGTGAAAGCCCTGCCTACAGGCGAGATTGAAGTGGTGATCAAGGGACCATGGCTGCACACCATCCTGTTCGAGATTCCGGTGCTGGCCATCATCAACGAGGTCTATTTTCGCAACACGCAAAAGCAGCCCGACCTGGTTGAAGGCCGCAAGCGCCTGGAAACCAAGATTGGACAGCTCCAAGCCAGCAACCTGGCCGAACTGAAGATTGCCGACTACGGCACGCGCCGGCGTTTCAGCAAGGCCTGGCACGAAGAAGTGCTGCGCACGCTGGTGTCCCGCCTGGGCAGTGGCGCCGAAGGGCAGCTGGCCGGCACCAGCAATGTGCTGTATGCCATGAAGCTTGGCTTGATCCCGCTGGGCACGATGGCGCACGAATACCTGCAGGCCTGTCAGGCGCTGGGACCGCGCCTGCGCGACAGCCAGGTGTTCGGCTTTGAAGTGTGGGCCAAGGAATACCGGGGCGACCTGGGCATTGCGCTGTCGGACGTGTACGGCATGAGCGCCTTCCTGCGCGACTTCGACCTGTACTTTTGCAAGCTGTTCGACGGCGCGCGCCATGACAGCGGCGACCCGTTCCAGTGGGGCGAACGCATGATTGGCCACTATGTGCAAAACCGTGTCGATCCCAAGACCAAGACGCTGATCTTCAGCGACGGCCTCACGGTGCCCCGGACCATCGAGCTCTACCGGCAGTTCAGGGGCCGCTGCCAGCTGGCTTTTGGCATTGGCACCAACCTGACCAACGACCTGGGCTATGAGCCGCTGCAGATCGTCATCAAGATGGTGCGCTGCAATGGCCAGCCGGTGGCCAAGTTGTCCGACACACCGTCCAAGAACATGTGCGACGACGAAAAATACCTGGCCTACCTGCGCCAGGTGTTTGATGTCACATCGCTGCGCTGACCATTGAGCCCGCGTTCTCCGGCCACGGGTATTCGAGCTTTTAACCGGACATTTCCATGACATCCCTCCGCTGTTTTGCTGCCTTCGCACTGCTTTTCCTGTCACCCGGCCTGTCGTTTGCTGCCGCACTCGATGGCAGTGTGCTGCCGGCACTGTATGCGGTGCCGTTTGCCGGCCTGTTGCTGTCGATTGCGCTGCTGCCCCTGTTGACGCCATTTTTCTGGCACCACCATTTCGGCAAGATTTCGGCCGCCTGGTCGCTGGCCTTCCTGTTGCCCTTTGCGGCGATGTATGGCCCGGGTCTGGCGGCGTTCAGCTTCATGCATGCGCTGCTGGAGGAATACATCCCCTTCATCCTGCTGCTGACGGCGCTGTTCACCGTCGCCGGCGGCATCCATATCCGGGGCAACCTGCACGGCAGTCCGGGGCTGAACACCGCCATCCTGGGCATTGGCGCGGTGCTGGGCAGCTTCATGGGCACCACCGGCGCGTCGATGCTGCTGATCCGGCCCCTGATCCGGGCGAACGACAACCGCACTCAAAAGTCGCATGTGGTCGTGTTTTTCATCTTCATCGTGTCCAACGCGGGCGGCTCGCTGACGCCGCTGGGCGACCCGCCACTGTTCCTGGGGTTCCTCAAGGGCGTGGATTTTTTCTGGACCCTGCAGCACATCTTTCCTGAAACGCTGTTTCTGGTCGGCTCGCTGCTGGCCATCTTTTTTGTGCTGGATTCGTGGTTTTACCATCGCCGCGGAGCGTTGTGGCCGCTGGACCCGACGCCTGACACCCGGCGCATCGGCTTTGACGGCGGCGCCAACTTCTGGCTGCTGGGCGCGATTGCCGGGCTGGTGCTGCTCAGCGGCCTCTGGAAGTCGCCCGTGGTGTTCGACATCGCTGGCACCCCTGTGGGGCTGCCCGGTTTGGTGCGCGACGCGGGGCTGGTCGCCATCACCTTCATCTCGCTGGGCATCACCTCCAAAAAGGTGCATGCAGACAACCAGTTTTCCTGGGGACCGATGGTGGAAGTCGCCAAGCTGTTTGCCGGCATTTTCCTGACCATCATTCCGGTGATCGCCATGCTCAAGGCCGGCGCCAACGGTCCCTTCGGCGCCGTCGTGGCCAGCGTGACCCGGCCCGACGGCTCGCCCGACCCGGCGATGTACTTCTGGGCCACCGGCGCGCTCAGTTCCTTTCTGGACAATGCGCCGACCTACCTGGTGTTCTTCAACACCGCCAGCGGCGACCCGCAGGCGCTGATGACCACCTTCGCCCCGACGCTGGCCGCCATTTCGGCCGGCGCGGTGTTCATGGGCGCCAACACCTACATTGGCAACGCCCCCAATTTGATGGTCAAGGCCATCGCCGAGGACCGCAACGTGAAAATGCCGAGTTTCTTCGGCTACATGCTGTGGTCGGGCGCTGTCCTGATTCCGCTCTTCGTCATCATGACCTTCCTCTGGTTCAAGTAAAGAAAGCCTGACTCCCCCATGAGCAAACCCAAGATCCTGATCGCCCGCGCCGTGTTTCCCGAAGTCATTGCCCGGCTTGAAGCGCATTTCGAGGTGGAGTCCAACCAGGACGACCACACCTGGTCCAGGGTTGAACTGATCGCACGCCTGCAAGGCAAGGCGGGCGCCTTCACCACGGGCGGCGACCGCATCGACGGCGAGGTGCTGGCCGCCTGCCCGGAACTGAAAATCTGCGCCAACATGGCCGTCGGCTACAACAACTTTGACCTGGACGCGATGACCGCCGCCGGGGTGCTGGCCACGAATGCGCCGGACGTGCTGACCGAAACCACCGCCGACTTTGGGTTTGCACTGTTGATGGCCACGGCCCGGCGCATCACCGAAAGCGAGCATTTCCTGCGCGCCGGCCAATGGACGAAATGGCGCTACGACATGTTTGCCGGCGCCGACATCCATGGCGCCACACTGGGTATTCTGGGCATGGGCCGCATCGGGCAGGGCATCGCCAGGCGCGGCGCGCTCGGCTTTGGCATGAAGGTGATTTACCACAACCGCTCCAGGCTCGACGCCGCGCTGGAAGCCGAATGCCAGGCGCGCTATGTCGACAAGCAAGAACTCCTCAAGACCGCCGACCACCTGGTGCTGGTGCTGCCGTATTCCCCGGCGTCGCACCACGCCATCGGCGCTGCCGAACTGGCGCTGATGAAGCCGACCGCCACGCTGGTCAACATTGCGCGCGGCGGCATCGTCGATGACGCCGCGCTGGCAGCGGCCTTGCGCAACAAGACCATTGCGGCGGCGGGCCTTGATGTGTTCGAGGGCGAACCGTCGGTGCATCCTGACCTGTTGAGCGTGCCCAATGTGGTGTTGACGCCGCACATCGCCAGCGCCACGATGCCAACTCGCCTGGCCATGGCCAGCCTGGCAGCCGACAACCTGATCGCCTTTTTGACAGGAAAAAAGCCTCTTACGCCCTTGAATGCTGCGGTGCTAGCTATCAAATAAAGAGTGACTTATCCCCTTGAATACTGGCTGGCGGCGGCGCTGCTGCTGGCCAATTCGCTGCTGCTGGTCT
>JBBSRS010000220.1:0-4989 GCA_038242795.1 Burkholderiales bacterium | reverse complement strand
GCAAAGATTTTCATCGTCTGCGCCTGCAGCCGCCGGATCTCGGGAAAGGTCAGGCCCAGGCTTTTGATCAGTTCAATGTTGCGCAGCGACTCGGTGATGAAGCCCGAATTGCGGTTGGTTTCGCGCACGATGGAGCGTTGCTGCGTCTTGATCTCGCGGCTCAGCAGCCCGGTCAGCCCGCCCATCAGCAGCACGCCGACCAGGAACACCGGCACCAGCAGCCAGTGCTTGGTGACCGAATACCAGGTCAGGAACGCAATGCCGACGATGGCCGCGAACAGCGTGTTGATGAAGGCGTTGATGAAGCGCTCGCTGTCGGCACGCACTTTTTGCAGCAGCGCCAGTGTTTCGCCGCTGCGCAAATCCTCGAATTCCTGGTACTTCAGGCGCAGCACCTGGCGCAGCCCGTCGTTGAAGATTTGCGTGCCGAACTTCTGCACCAGCAGCCGCGTCGCGTAGTCCTGCAATGTCTTGGCCA
This sequence comes from Burkholderiales bacterium, assembly GCA_038242795.1. Lineage (GTDB taxonomy): Bacteria > Pseudomonadota > Gammaproteobacteria > Burkholderiales > Burkholderiaceae_C > Polaromonas. The sequence goes on along the minus strand of JBBSRS010000220.1, from coordinate 4,511 downwards.
GCCGCGACAGCACGGCGACGCCCACCGCCAGCCCGAGCAGCGACAGCACGCCCGACACCAGTTCGGCTTCGGTCTTGCCGGCACCCCCGATGGCGTAGTCGTCGATGATCCGGCCAAAAATGATCGGATCGACCAGCGCCAGCACCTGGCTGATGGCCGCCAGCAGCAGGGCCAGCGCGGCCAGCGCGCGGTGCGGTCGAAGGTAGGTCCAGAGAATGTGCATGGCTTTGGTCCGTTGCCAACTCAATCCGGAATCGGACACCAAGCCGCAAATCGTGCTTCAACGGCCAAGGCGAAACAACAACAGGTTGGCTTGATTTGAAAACAACGTTGTTTCTTCGGGTTGCGCATGCGGTGCAGTATCTCCAAAATTGCGGTGGATGAAAGTGGCAAGAAATTCCACCAGCGTAAAAAATCCGCCAACCCATGCCTCTTTTGGCCGGCAAGGACGGTTCACTTTGCGAAAGCGTCTGCGGTAACTTTGACGTAGCACGCCACGGGTACTGGCATATTGGTTACTTTTTGTTTCTAAAAAAACATTTGCATCCCTTATTGAGGGGATGTTCCGGGAATGCTATTTACCTAAAAATTGCGCATCCTGGGGTCGGGGTGGCGGTGGAGTCAATACGCTGTGTCACTTGGCTCATTTCGTATCGGTGATGACGGCTAAAAGTCTGCTGGTCCCGGCTCAGGCCTATAACTATCAAAGACAAGGGTGCCTCATGTCCACTCCCAAATACAAGATTGAAAGCAACGGTACGTTAACCAGTAATTTGTTACTGGCGATCAATTTCGAGCACCTTTATGACAACCGTTCGCTGGCCGTGGCCATTGCGGCCAAGAGCATCACTTTGCCGGTTCAAAAAGAGGTGCGCGTGGTGCGGGTCCCTGACGGCGAGGTGATTTTTCGTACCAAGGTAGCAGAATCGGCGAACGCGAACTTTTCCTGGGAAGCGCCGTAAGCAAGCCCTGTTCGAACAGCCTGACTCTGCAAAGCCGGCTGCCATGGCGCGCCATACCCAGACAAGCACCTGCCGCTGCTTGGCGCTTGCGCTGGACTTGGACTGCAGTCGTTCAAAGCCGCCAGTCGTAATCAATCGTCAGCGGCGCATGGTCGCTGAAACGCCGGTCCTTGTGGATGGCCGCCGCTTGGGCGGTGGCACCAACTCCCGGCGTCGCCAGCTGGTAGTCCAGCCGCCAGCCCACGTTGTTGGCATAGGCCTGGCCCCGGTTGCTCCACCATGTGTAGGCTTCCCCAGTGGTTTCCGGGTGTAGCTGGCGGTACACATCGACCATGCCGCCGCCTTGGGCCGGACTGTCGGGGGCTGCACCCTGCCGCAGCAACTCGGTCATCCAGGCGCGCTCCTCGGGCAGAAAACCGCTGTTCTTCCTGTTGCCCTTGAAGTTTTTCAGGTCGATTTCCTGGTGCGCGATGTTGATGTCGCCACACAGCACGAATTCCCGGTTGTCGCCACCGCACCGCTTCAGCGCCAGAAGGCGCGGGTAGATCTCGGCCAGAAACCGGAACTTGGCGGCCTGGCGCTCTTCGCCGGACGAGCCGCTTGGAAAATAGCAGCTGATGATGGACAGCTTCGGGCTGTGCTGGCGGGCCGGGCTGTCAAACCGCAACTCGACATAACGCCCTTCCGCATCGAATTCGGCCGAGCCGCAGCCCACGATCACGTCGCTGGGTTCGTGGCGGGTGTAGATGCCCACGCCCGAATAGCCTTTTTTCTCGGCAAAGTGGAAATAGCCCTTGTTTCCGGCGATTTCTTCAAACCGGTCGCTGATGTCGGTGGCCTGGGCCTTGAGCTCCTGCACGCAAATACAATCCGGCATCGACTGGGCAACCCAATCCTGAAGGCCCTTGGTGGCGGCAGAACGGATGCCGTTGAGGTTGAGGCTGGTTAATCTGAACATGGGACTTTCAATGAATACGACGACAGGGCAGACAGGCAATCCAGGCGAGGCCATGGCGGCAGAGGGCGGCCTGGCCCAGGAATTCGTGCAGTTTGCGGTCGAATCCGGGGTGTTGCGCTTCGGCCAGTTCAAGACCAAGGCCGGGCGCATGAGCCCCTACTTTTTCAACGCCGGCCTGTTTGACGACGGCGCCAAGCTCGGCCGGCTGGCGCAATTTTATGCGCGCCGGCTGCTCGCCGAAGAGCAGCGCAGCGGTCTGGCGTTCGACATGATCTTCGGCCCGGCCTACAAGGGCATTCCGCTGGCCACTGCTGTCGCCATCGAACTGGCACGGCTCGGGCGCAACCTGCCGTTTGCCTACAACCGCAAGGAAGCCAAGGACCACGGCGAGGGCGGCACACTGGTCGGCGCACCGCTCCGGGGGCGGGTGCTGATCGTCGATGACGTGATGTCCGCCGGCACCGCCGTGCGCGAGTCGATCGCGCTGATCCAGGCGGCTGGCGCCACCCCGCATGCGGTGGCCATCGCGCTGGACCGCCAGGAAAAGGCCACCGAAAACGGCGCGGACGTCGGCCACAGTGCCGTGCAATATGTCACGCGGCAACTCGGTTTGCAGGTTTGCGCCATTGCGCGCCTGAGCGACTTGCTGCAGTATCTGGCTTTGCACAGCGACCCTGCGACGGGCAAAGAAAGCGCCGATGCAGCGCAACTGAAAGTCCATTACCAGTCTGTTCTGGCTTACCGCGAACGCTACGGCGTCAACTGAAGAACCAAAATTGCGCCTGTTTTCACTGCTCACGCCCGGTCTTGCAGGGCTGGCTTTTTCGCTCGGGGGTGCTGCGGCGGCTCAGGACATCTACACGTGTGTGGATGCCAAAGGCCGCACCCTCACCGCCGACCGACCGATTGCCGAGTGCACGGACCGCACCCAGCGCGCGCTGTCGCCGTCGGGCATGTTGAGGCACCAGATCGGGCCGTCACTGACCGCGCATGAACAGACCGTGCAGGACGAAAAAGAGCGTCGGGCGGCCGAATTGCGCGCCCGCGAGGCCGAGGACCGGCGCCGCGACAAGGCACTGCTGCAGCGCTATCCCACGCCTGAAACGCATGACCGCGAACGGGCGGCCGCGCTGCTGCAGATCGATGAAGTCATCCAGGCGTCCAGCAAGCGGCGGGGCGAACTGGCCGACCAGCGCAAGTTGCTCGGCGGAGAACTGGAGTTTTACGTCAAGGACCCGTCCAGGGCGCCGGCTTCGCTCAAGCGCAGGCTGGAGGAAAACCAGGGCAGCGTCGCCGTCCAGCAACGGTTCATTGCCGACCAGGAACAGGAAAAAAAGCGCGTCAACCAGCGCTTTGATGAAGAACTGACCCGGCTCAGGCGGCTGTGGCTGCTGGCCAATCCGCCAGTTTCTGGCAGTGCCGGCGGTTCCCGGACCGTCAGGAACTGAAATTCAAAGCCATATTGCCTGTTTGCGCACTACTGGCGTGTGCAGCTAGCTAGTATTTCAATAGCATCTTGACAAATGGCCAGCAGGGCGTCAAGCCAGTTTTTTCTTCAGCAATTCATTCACCTGCGCCGGATTGGCCTTGCCTTTGGTCGCCTTCATCGCCTGGCCGACCAGCGCGTTGAAGGCTTTGGCGTTGCCGGCGCGCACTTCCTCGACGTTCCTGGCGTTGGCCGCCAGCACGCCGTCGATGATGGTTTCGAGTTCGCCGGTGTCGCTCATCTGCTTGAGGCCTTTGGCGTCGATCAGCATGTCAACGTCCTGGCCTTCGCCGGTCCACAAGGCGTCAAACACCTGCCGTGCCGCATTGTTGGAAATCGTGCCATCGGCAATACGGTGGATCAGCGCCCCGAGCTGGCTGGCGCTGACGCTGGACGCCTCGATCGACTTTTCCTCGGCATTCAGGCGGCGCGACACCTCGCCCATCACCCAGTTGCTGGCCAGCTTGGCCTGCTGGCTGGCATGTGCCACCGCTTCGAAATAAGCCGCCGTCGCCTTGCTTTGCGTCAACTGGCCGGCGTCGTAGTCGCTCAGGCCATAGTCGGCCACGAAACGCGCCGCCATCACGCGCGGCAACTCCGACATCGCCGAGCGCGTCTTTTCCACCCAGTCCCGGCCAATCACCAGCGGCGGCAAGTCCGGGTCCGGAAAATAGCGGTAGTCGGCAGCGTCTTCCTTGCTGCGCATCGAGCGCGTCTCGCCGGTGTCCGGGTCGAACAGCACGGTGGCCTGCTGAATGGCGTGGCCGTCCTCGATCTGCTCGATCTGCCAGCGCACTTCGTAGTCCATCGCCTGCTGCATGAACTTGAAGCTGTTCAGGTTCTTGATCTCGCGCCGCGTGCCCAGCGCCGCGCCGGGCTTGCGCACCGACACGTTGGCGTCGCAGCGGAAGCTGCCTTCCTGCATGTTGCCGTCGCAAATGCCGATCCAGGTGACGATCTTGTGCAGTTCCCTGGCATAGGCCACGGCCTCGGCGGTCGAGCGCATGTCGGGTTCGGTGACGATTTCCAGCAGCGGCGTGCCGGCGCGGTTCAGGTCGATGCCGCTCTGGCCGATAAAGTCTTCGTGCAGCGACTTGCCGGCGTC
>JBBSRS010000219.1:0-4996 GCA_038242795.1 Burkholderiales bacterium | reverse complement strand
TCTTTGGTGACTTTCTTTTGGCGAAGCAAAAGACAAGTTCCTTGCCGCCGGGCAACCCCCGCCCAGCAAGACACAGCAAAGCCCTCAAAACTTGTCAACCAGCACAACCTGACCAAGCCTTCACCCCACCCAAAAAACCAAAAGCCACCCGTTTCCAAGCTAAAAACCACCCTGGCGCAACAGCAGCAAGCACAAGCAGCTAACCAAAAAATAGCAAGCCTACTGAAACGCCACCTCGGAAAAGCTCCGCAGTTTGCGGCTGTGCAGTTGCGAGATGCCCTCGGCGCGCAGCAACTCCACCGCCCGCATGCCAATGCGCAAATGCTGGTCCACCCGGTCGCGGTAGAACTGGTTGGCCATGCCCGGCAGCTTGATTTCGCCGTGCAATGGCTTGTCGCTGACGCACAAGAGCGTGCCGTAAGGCACCCGGAAACGAAAACCGTTGGCCGCAATCGTCGCGCTTTCCATGTCCAGCGCAATCGCCCGGCTCTGGCTGAAGCGGCGCTGCGGCTGGTTGGACGGCAGCAGTTCCCAGTTGCGGTTGTCGGTCGAGGCCACCGTGCCGGTGCGCATGATGCGCTTCAAGTCCGGACCGACGGCATGCGTGACGTCGGCCACGGCTTTTTCCAGCGCCACCTGGATCTCGGCCAGCGCCGGAATCGGCACCCACAGCGGCAGTTCCTCGTCGAGCACATGGTCTTCGCGCACATAGCCGTGGGCCAGCACATAGTCGCCCAGTTGCTGGCTGGTGCGCAGGCCGGCGCAGTGGCCGAGCATGATCCAGGCATGCGGGCGCAGCACGGCGACGTGGTCGGTGATGTTCTTGGCGTTGGCCGGGCCGACGCCGATGTTGACCATGGTGGTGCCGGTGCGGTCGGCGCGCAGCAAATGGTAAGCAGGCATTTGCGGCAGGCGCGGCGGCGGCATGCCCAGCGCGTCGCCGTCCTGCACGCTCAGGCCGGTGCGCCGGGTCACCACATTGCCCGGCTCCACGAAGGCGATGTATTCGCTGGCCGGGTCGGCCATTTCGGCATGGCCCAGCCGGACGAATTCGTCGATGTAGAACTGGTAGTTGGTGAACAGCACGAAGTTCTGGAACCAGTGCGGCGAGGTGCCGGTGTAGTGGCGCAGGCGCTGCAGCGAATAGTCCACCCGCGCCGCCGTGAACAGCGACAGCGGCAGCGGCTCGCCGGCGCGGGGCTCGTGGGTGCCGTTGGCAATGCCGTCGTCCATCGACGCCAGGTCGGGCAGGTCGAACACATCGCGCATCAGCATGCGCCGCGCCGGGCTCATCGTGCCCTCGATGTGGTCGTTCTCGGCAAACGAAAAGTGAATCGGGATGGGCTGGGTGCTGGTGCCGACCTCCAGTTCGACGTCGTGGTTTTGCATCAGCAGCCGGAACTGCGCCAGGTAATAGTCGCTGTACAAATCGGGCCGGGTCAGGGTGGTTTCGTAGCGGCCCGGTCCGGCGACAAAACCGTAGCTGAGTTGGGCAATGTCTGGCGTTTCCAGAATGGCCCGGGCCACCGTGTCGGTGTGGATGCGCACGAAGGGGTAGCAGGCGCGCACGTGACCGGGCAGCGTGTCGCCGGCCACATAGCGCTGCATGGCGCTGCGCAGGTGGCTGATCTGCTGGTCGTAGATGGCGCGCACCTGCGCCAGTGCGGCGGCCGGGTCTCGGTAGCGGGTGGGGGCGATGAAAGGGGGCAGGTAGGGCATGGGCTCACTCGGGTTGCGTTTGGGCGTCTCAGCGCGGCAAGGAAAAATTCATGCCGCCGTGCAGCATTCATCAGCGCTTGACCGCCTCGCGCATGGTGACGAACTCTTCGGCCATCGTCGGGTGGATGCCGATGGTGCTGTCGAAAATCGCCTTGGTGGCGCCGGCCTTCATCGCCACGGCAAACCCCTGCACGACTTCGCCGGCGTCGGGGCCGACCATGTGCAGGCCCACCACGCGGTCGGTGGCGTCTTCGACGATCAGCTTGAGCAGCGTGCGTTCGGTGCTGCCGCTCAGCGTGTGCTTGAGCGCCTTGAAGTCGCTCTTGTAGACACTGATCTTGCCGAATTTGTCGCTCGCCTCCAGCTCCGTGTAGCCGACCGTGCCGATGTTCGGGTGCGTGAACACGGCCGTCGGGATGAAGTCGTAGCTCATGCTGCGCGGCTTTTTACCGGCGGTCGGGCCGAACAATTCATCGACCACCACCATCGCCTCGGCCAGCGCCACCGGCGTGAGCTGCACCCGCGCCGTGACGTCGCCGACGGCGTAGATCGACGGCACCGAGGTCTGGTAGGCGTCGTTCACCTGAATGGCGCCGGCTGCGTTCTGCGCGACGCCGGCCGTCTCCAGCCCCAGGTCTGCGACCAGCGGCACCCGGCCGGTGGCATACAGCACCGCATCCACGGTGATGTGGCTGCCGTCGACCAGCTGCACCTGCAAGGCCTTGCCAGCGCGTTCGATGGCGGCCACGTCGGTGTTGAGGTGCAGCGTCACGCCGGTCTTGACCATTTCACCGGCTATGAAGGTGCGCACGTCGTCATCAAACCCGCGCAGCACCCGCGAGCCGCGGTAAAGCTGCGTGACGTCGGCACCCAGGCCGTTGAAGATCGACGCAAACTCGCAGGCGATGTAGCCGCCGCCGACCACCAGCAGGCGCTGCGGGAAGGGCGACAGGTCGAACATCTCGTTGGAGCTGATAACGTGCTCACTGCCCGGAAACACAGGAATGCTGGGCTTGCCGCCGGTGGCGATCAGGATGTTCTTGGCACTGTAAGCCTTGCCGCCGACGTCTACCCTGTGCGCATCCACCAGCGTGGCCCAGCCGTTGAGGGTGTGCACGCCGGCACTTTTGAGCAACTGCACATAAATGCCGTTGAGGCGCGAAATCTCGCGGGCGCGGTTGGTTTTGAGGACTTCCCAGTCCAGCAGCGGTGCTTCGCCGACCCAGCCAAAGCCGTGCGATTCCTCGAAGTTTTCGGCGAAGTGGGCGGCGTAGCTGTAAAGTTTTTTCGGGATGCAGCCCAGGTTGACGCAGGTGCCGCCCATCTCGGCCACTTCGGCCAGGCCGACATGCGCGCCGCGCTGCGCCGCCATGCGCGCCGCGCGAACGCCACCGCTGCCGCCGCCAATCACGAACAGGTCAAAGTCAAAATCGCTCATAAGAATCCTTTGTGTAGTCTTGTGGCGATTGTGCTGTTTTCAGATGACCTTTTGATGGCGACGGCGTTGCGCCGCCCCTCATGTCAGGATTTGCGCTGGCGGTAGCGCCAGAGTTCCAGTGCGCCGATGCACACCGCCAGCCAGGCCGAACCGGAGGCAAAACCGGCCAGAACGTCGCTGGCAAAGTGAACCTGCAGCAGCACGCGGCTGCTGCCGGTGGTAAAGGCCAGCGCCGCCGCCAGCGCCACCACCGGCAAATGCGCGCTGGCGAATCGGGGCGGCAGCAGCCGCACCAGCAGATAGGCCAGCATGCCGTAGGCCACCACCGAACCCGAGGCATGGCCGCTCGGAAAACTCCAGCCGTCGGCAAAGGACAGGGCGTTGTCATGCACCGGGCGGGTTCGTTCAAAAATGTTTTTCACCGTCCAGTTCAGCAGCGCATTGCCCACAAAAGCCAGCACCCAGGCCAGGCACAGCGCGCGTTGGCGCTGGCGCAGCAGCCACAGCGTGCCGGCAATGCACAAACTGGTCAGCGTGACGGTGTCGCCAAAGTGGGTCAGCACGGCAAACACCTTCAGCGCGCCGATCGGCGCCGTGGACCGGATGGTGTCCGAGAACAATTGGTCCAGCTGGCCCAGCTTGCGGCCGTCGCCCAGGTGTTCGGCAATCTCGGCAAACAGGCTGGCGGCACCGATGATCAGCCCGAAGCCCAGCGCCAGGGAGGCGACCAGATACGTCAGTGGCGCAAAGCGGCTGGTTTCACGGTGCACGCCGTAACGCTGCACCACCCGCCACAAACCCCAGACAACACAAAGCAGCAGCACCAGCCCGATGCCAAAAGCCGGCAGCGCATGGCGGGCGAGCGCCTGGACGGCTTCGCGCAAGGCGGGTGAATCAAGTTCCATAAGACGTTTTAGTCATTCAGTTGAGGGGGCGGGCGCAGAAAACTGCGCGGCAGGCAGTCCGGCGACCCAAAAATGGCCCAAATCAGGCGCTGCTGCCGCAAGCTTAGCGGGATTTGGTGCGTCAGCTGAAGCGTCCGCCGAAGTTGCCGGCCAGCGCAAGTCACGATAATCAGGCGCATATGACTACTTCCCCTACTGACTTCAGCACCCTGTCGCTGCCGGCCCATGTGCTGGCCAACCTGACGCAACTGGGCTACACCAGCATGACGCCGATCCAGGCCGCTGCCCTGCCGGTCGCCTTGCTCGGCAAGGACCTGATCGCCCAGGCCAAGACCGGCAGCGGCAAGACTGCCGCCTTCGGCATTGCCCTGCTGGCCAACCTGAACGCCCGGCGTTTTGCCATCCAGGCGATGGTGCTGTGCCCGACGCGTGAGCTGGCCGACCAGGTGACCACCGAAATCCGCCGCCTGGCGCGCGCTGAGGAAAACATCAAGGTCGTCACGCTGTGCGGCGGCGTCGCCCTGCGCGGCCAGATGGCCAGCCTGGAGCACGGCGCGCACATCGTCGTCGGCACGCCCGGCCGCATCATGGACCACCTGGCGCGCGGCCACCTGAATTTAGAGGCCATGAACACGCTGGTGCTCGACGAAGCCGACCGCATGCTCGACATGGGCTTTTTCGACGACATTGCCACGGTGGCCAAGCAATGCCCGAAAGAACGCCAGACGCTGCTGTTTTCGGCCACCTACCCGGAAGGCATTGCCAGGATCAGCCAGCAGTTCATGAAGAACCCGCAGACCATCACGGTGCAGGCGCAGCACGAAAAAAGCAAGATCCGCCAGCGCTGGTACCAGGTCGAGGATACCGACAACGACGAGGCGCGGCTCAAGGCGTTGGCGCTGGTGCTGAACCACTACCGGCCGGTCAGCACGCT